>DYLN01000013.1 GCA_020722085.1 Melioribacter roseus | reverse complement strand
ATTTGACTGGAAACAATTTTATGTAGATGTAACGGTACCGGAAGGGACAAAATCACTTTCGGTAAGATTGCATCCGTTAGGCAAGTTTAAGGGGACGGTGTATTGTGACCTTCTAGAAGTTAAAAAATTAGATGCAACGGGTGTAAAACACAATGAGGATATTATTACACAGTATACTTTATTCCAGAACTACCCGAATCCGTTTAATCCGTCAACGATGATTACTTATACTTTGCCGAAACAGAGCTTGGTTTCCATAAAGATTTACGATATACTAGGCAGAGAAATTCGGACTTTGGTTAACACAGAACAAACACAAGGTGTTCACAAAGTTGAATGGGATGGGAAAAATAATTCTGGTTCAATGGCAGCTTCTGGTACTTATATTTATAGAATAGACGCTGGTGATTTTGTGCAATCGAAAAAGATGGTTATGATAAAATGATAGGATAGCACCCCTTCTGTGGGTATTGGTTGCCAGACTTTGCTCGAGTGTAGCTAAAAAGTAATGTTTTTTAATATATAAGCCGCGAATTTCACTAATTATTCACGAATTTATTGTTGAATAATTACTTTTTAGTTACCCACGAACTTTAACGAGGAAACATTAAGATAATGTTAAAACCTTCTGGCTTGCTATCACTTCGGGAGAGGTTAGCGCATATGGTTAGCAATGTGAAAAACTCGAAGACTGATATATAAGAGATTTAAGTTAACAAACGTTCTTCCTCTCTTTTGTTTAAATAAAAATCTTTACGGGTGAATTTCATGTTCACTGGAAAATTACAAATTGAATTTTTAACTCTTTTTATAATTTTTTGTTTATTCGAAATAAACATTTACGCAGGTACAACAGGAAAAGTTGCCGGCAAAGTCCTTGACGGTACTTCCGGCGAACCACTTGTAGGCGTAAATATTGTACTTGTTGGAACTACAATGGGTGCTGCTACAGACATAAACGGTGAATATTACATTATAAATATTCCACCCGGACTCTATCAAGTAAAAGCTTCGTTAATAGGTTATTCTCAAGTGACTGTTCAAGAAGTTAGAGTCTCTGTTGATCAAACTACAAAAGTAGATTTTAAGCTTTATGAGGAAGCTGTCGAAATCAAAGATGTGGTAGTAACAGCTCAAAAGCCGATCGTACAAAAGGACCTTACTTCTACTGAAGCTAAAGTAAGCGGCGAGCAAATTTCTATGCTTCCGTTAGAAGATGTTCAATCAGTAGTTAATCTTCAGGCAGGTGTGGTAGACGGACATTTTAGAGGAGGCAGAACCGGTGAAGTAAAATATCTTATTGACGGTGTTTCGGTTAACGATGCTTTTTCGGGCTCTTCTGCTCTTGAAGCGGAGGTAAACAGCATCCAGGAATTGCAGGTACTTACAGGAACATTTAATGCTGAATACGGCGAGGCACTCTCCGGCGTTGTTAATCAAGTTACAAAAATTGCCGGCAGCTCTTTAGATGGTGAACTCTCTTCCTATGCTGGTGATTATTTTTCAAACCGTACAGGACTTTATCCTTACATAAATCATATTTCTCCAAAAGATGTTTATAATTTTCAAGGCAATCTAAGCGGACCTGTGCCGGGTCTTGGAGATCTTTTAAAGTTTTTTCTCTCCGGCAGATATGTTTATGATTCCGGGGCTATCTACGGCAGAAGGATGTTTAATCCGTTTGACTCCTCTAACTTTTCAGCTAATGATCCTGCGAATTGGTATATAGGTGCTACCGGCGATAACAAGTATGTGCCGATGAATTACAACCGGCGTCTTACACTCCAAGGTAAACTTTCTATTGATCTTGGCGGGGGAGGCAGAGGATTGGTTCTTAACACACTTTATCAGGATCAGCAGTACAAAATTTATGATCACAGATTTAAATTGAATCCCGATGGAGATTACAATTATTTTCAAAAAAGTTATTTAGGAAGTTTAAGCTACACGTTTGTTCTTAGCAATTCGGCATTTCTTGATATTGTAGGCTCTTCTTTCACGACAAAGTACAAACAATATGTTTACGAGAATCCTCTCGATCCTCGTTATGTTAAACCTGAAAGAATGCGGGATGTAAGCGGCAATGCATTTTTAACAGGCGGAACAGAAAACTGGTATTTTGATCACACAACTTCAACTTATACCGGCAAAGCAGATTTAACATGGCAGATAAATAATACTCACCAGCTAAAAACCGGCTTCGAGTATAAGTATAATGATATAGCTTATAAAGATTTTCAGATTGTAATCGATGCAACAACTAATTATAAACCGGCACTTCCCACCCCGGGTTCATTCAATTATAACCAGTACGATGCTAATCCTTATCAATTGGCTGCGTACATACAGGATAAAATTGAACTTGATTATTTGGTTGTTAATGTTGGTCTTCGTTTCGATTATTTTGAACCTGACGGATATTATTTAAAAAACCCGGATAAAATTGCACTATTAGATCAGTTTCAGCCGCCTTTCCCGGATTCTTTAATGGCAAGGGCAAAGTCAAAATATCAAATTAGTCCGCGTATTGGCATATCGTATCCAATTACTGAAAAAGGTGCGGTCCATATTTCTTATGGTCATTTTTTTCAGATTCCTCCTTTTGAATTTTTGTATCGTAATCCGAATTTCAGGATCCCTTTAACAGGAGATTTTCCAGCAAATATCGGTAATACAATTGGCAACGCAGACCTTGATGCACAGCAAACTGTGATGTATGAAATCGGTTTGCAGCAGGAATTAGCTCCTAATTTCGGGATCACTTTGACTGGCTATTACAAAGATATCAGAAATCTTTTAGGCACGGAAATTCATATTAAAAATGAATTTAGAAAGTTCAGCAAGCTGATAAATAGAGATTACGGTTCGGTAAAGGGATTTACAATCTCCTTCGAAAAAAGATTCAGTGGGGGATTTGGAGCAACTTTGGATTACACTTTTCAAATTGCAAAAGGTAATGCTTCCGATCCCAACGATGCATTCGATAAAGCGCAGGCTAATCCCCCGATTGAGCCAAATAAACAACTTGTCCCTTTAGATTGGGATAGGCGCCATTCACTTAATTTTACTTTTACTGCTGGCAAGCCAGGCAGCTTTATTGCAAGTTTTATTGGCAAACTCGGCTCAGGTTTGCCGTATACACCTTCAATTCAAAATCAAAGAACGGGATTGGAAAACAGCGAGAATCGTCCGGCTTATTTTAATGTCGATCTTTATCTTACAAAATTTTTTGATCTATTCGGCAATCAAATTTCTGTGTTTGCAAAAATTTATAATTTATTCGATACTGCAAATGAAATTAATGTCTTTGGCGATACTGGCAGAGCAGGTTACACTCTTGAATTAACACGCGCTCAGGAAGCACCGCGGGGGGTTAATACATTACATGAATATTTCACACGGCCTGATTTTTATTCGTCGCCGAGGCAAATTATTGTTGGTGCATCTTTTAGTTTTTAAATATAAATAGAAGGTGACCAAAAAGTAAGAATCAATAAAATAATTCGTAAAACCTGTGCTGAGTTTACAAAGCATCAGTGCAATTAGCGGTTATTGTTCTATAAAAAAGTTACTTTTTGGTTAGCCTCAAGAGTTGGCTTTTTTAATGGAGGCATTGATGAGTTTTAAAAAAGTATTTTTTCTTTTTTTCTTATCGGTATCATTTTTTGGCAATGTAATTTCCAATGCACAAATTATTGTTGATAAAAATAAAGGCGATCATAATCAAACAAGAAAAGGGTATATGGATGGCAATCTTGCCGCAACAGTTTATTATAATTTCGGTGAGGTTGCCGATTGGCTGAACGAACCGAGCAGAAGTGGAGTTTGGCCAAAAGGAACAAATCATACTTATGTTGATGGCGTAGCGGTAATAGTTCAAGCAGAAGCAAAAGATCCTGTGGGCAGATTGATTCATCCCCTAGAAACAAATTATTACGAGTTTACCCGCTACGATGCAGCAACGGGTATTACTTACGGCTGGTGGCCTCTTCCCGGCTATGCAGCTCCGTATTCAAAAATTCCTGCACGCAGCGATGATGAAACGAGCTGGCCAACTACTTGGCCCGACAGACCTCTGGATTGGAGCGGTGCATGGAACGGTTTTTTCGGTAAAGGTGTTAAGAATGCCGATGTTGAAACTTATTTCGTTTTTGATGATAACGAAGACAGAGAATATTTGCTAAAAAATAATTTTACTCCTGATGCTGATGACCCTTCACGCGGTGGACTGGGAATGCAGGTTAAAGCACGCGGTTTTCAATGGTCGCAAGTTTTGGCTGAAGATGTAATTTTCTGGTATTATGAAATTACCAATATGAGTACTACAGATTATGAGAAAACTCTTTTCGGTCAATACATAGATTGGGGAATCGGTGGACACGACAACTCTTCTAATAATGCCGGCGATTATGACGATCTGCTTGATATTTCTTATGCCTGGTCTACCGTACCGACCGGAAGTCCGGGTAATTGGAGTCCAGTAGGTTTAGCAGGATATGCTTTCCTTGAAAGTCCGGGAGTATCGGACGACCGCAGAGATAATGATCAGGACGGTTTAACGGATGAACGAAGAGACAATATTGCAACAAGATTTATAACTTCTCCTGATCAGGATCCTTTTATTCTTAATCCCGGCAGAGACACAGCTAATTTCAGAAACTTTTACGGATATTCCTGGAAGCCTCATTGGGATGCAGATGAAAACGGGAACTGGCGGTCATTTTCCGATGAAAACGGAAACGGGAAATGGGATGTGGATGAGCCTCTGAATGATGATGTTGGCAGCGATGGAATCGGTCCTTTTGATGAAGGCTATACCGGGCCAGATGCAGACGGAACCGAAGGTAACGGCAAACCGGATCAGGGCGAACCCAACTTCGGAATTCTCGATAAAGATGAATCTGACCAGCTTGGTTTAACCGGTTTTGCAATTTTCCCGGTTCATCAATACGAGCTTGATAACGATGAGGAAAACTGGAAAGTTCTTTCAGGTTTGCCTGCGCCGCACGGACAATCTCTCGTTGGTGTGAATCTTGCAAATTATTTTTCAAGTTATCTCTTTCACATGTGGGGAAGAAATAAATACTCTCAAGTTATAGGAAAACAGCAAGAAACCGGCGAGACAGAACGCTTTTCTATGTCGTTAATTTTTGGAATTGATAAAGACGATCTTTTTAGAAGAAAGAGAACAGTGCAGCAGATTTATAACGCAAATTATCGCTTTGCCAAACCACCGGAAAAACCAAAAGTCAAAGCTATAGCTGGCGATAGGAAAGTAACACTTTACTGGGATAACCGTGCAGAAAAAACTTTCGATGCTTTTTATCAAAGATATAATTTTGAAGGATACAGAATTTACCGCTCAACAGAACCGAATTTTTTGGAAGACAAAATTATTACGGATGCATACGGCAAACCAACATTCAGAAAACCTATTGCACAATTCGATATGGTTGATGGTGTTAAAGGGCTGCATCCGATTGATGTAAACGGTGCATTATTTTATTTAGGAGACGACAGTGGATTGAAACATTCTTACATTGACAGCACTGTTGAAAACGGTCAAACTTATTATTACGCAGTTGCCGCCTACGATAAAGGTTTTACTACTACAACCGTTGAAGGTGAATTTTTGGGAATTCCTCCTTCTGAAACGACAACAATTATTAAAAAAGATATAAGCGGGAATCTTATCACCGATATAAATACGGCAGTTGTTACACCAAGAGCACCTGCAGCCGGTTATATTGCTCCCGAAATTAAAAATTTCTTCGCAAGTGGTCCCGGCACCGGTAATATTTCAATTGATATTCTTGACCCCGACTCGGTAAAGGATAATCATACTTATCGTGTAGAATTTTCGGAGAATTCGAGATACAATAACGAGTCAAAACCTAAATTTAGGATCGTTGATTACACTGCAGGCGATACTTTATACAAATCAACTACTCTGGAAAATCCGTCTTTTACTTCGCAGGTGATTGACGGTTTTTCAGTTAATCTGAACAATGATAACATTGTACAGATAGATTATAACAAAAGCGGATGGGTAAAAGGAAACAGCAATTATATCGTTCAGCTTGGCTTTGATTCCCGTTTTGCTGCCGCTTATAACAGCAAACGTGTCAATTATCCTGCAGATTTTGAAATTGAATTAACAGAACCGGGGCAGGGTGATTTGTCTTTTCCCGCAACTGGTTTTAGCCAGCCTATTCAATCAAATGTGATTATTCATAACATAACAGAAGATAAAAAGTATCAATTTATTTTTAGAGATGTGAACAATAATCAAATTTTTGACGACGGTGATGCGATTTTTATTGTGATGGGAGATTCAGCAGGTAAACCCGCAACTTCATTTTCAAACTTAAAAGTTAGCTGGTCTGTAACTTTAATAAAAGATACGACAATTTCGGAGGCAAATCAGAGACTACCTCAATTCGGAGATATCTTCAAATTGGTTACGAAAAAACCCTTTAGGAATGGTGAGTACTTTGAGTTTACAACACAAGCACCTCAATTTGATAAGCAAAAAGCAGTTAATGATATGGATAAAATTGCTGTTGTGCCCAATCCCTATGTTGGAGCAGCATCTTGGGAACCTTCGACAGTTGAAGTGGGCAGAGGAGAAAGGAGAATTTATTTTATAAATCTGCCGCAGCAGTGCACCATACGTATTTACACTATCAGCGGCAAGCATGTAAAAACGATTGAGCATAACAGTTCAGTTGACAACGGGCAAGAACCATGGGATTTGACTTCTAAAGATGGAATGGATATAGCCTACGGGGTTTATGTCTATCATGTTGATGCGCCGGGTGTGGGAGAAAAGATAGATAAGTTTGCAGTGATTAAATAAGAAGACACGGATTACACAGATTGTAAATAGGAAATAGTGTGAAAAAATTTTATGGGGTTAACATGCGTATCGGATCAGTTGCAAGATTTATTCTGATCATATTTTTTACAGCAGCACGAATGTATTTCCCTCAAAGTGTTTCTAAAAGCGGTACTACCGCAGCATCATTTTTGGAAATTCCTGTCGGTGCTAATGCTGTTGGAATGGGCGGTGCTTATGTAAGTGTAGTTAAGGACGCATCCTCTTTGTTCTGGAATCCCGCTGGTTCGGCATCTATTGAAAATTACGAAGCAATATTGGCACACACAAACTGGATTGCCGGTACAAGATTTGATTTTGCGGGACTTGTAATTCCGCTTGGCGATTTAGGGAATGTTGGTTTTAGCTTTACTTCATTTTCAATGGACGATATGAAAGTCCGAACTGTCGAAAAACCGGATGGAACTGGCGAATTTTTTAGCGCAGGAGATATGGCTATTGGTGTCTCTTACGCAAGAACTTTAAGCGATCGTTTTTCTATAGGCTTTACAGCCAAATATATTCAGCAGAACGTCTGGCACATGTCTGCTCAAGCTTTCGCACTTGATGCCGGTACAAAATTCAAAACCGATCTTTTTGGCGGCATGACTATTGGCGCATCAATGTATAATTTTGGAACGCCGATGAGAATGACCGGAAGAGACACGCGTTACTTTATCAGCGTTGACCCTACAAAACAAGGTTCGAACGACAAGATACCGACAAATATCGAGACTGATTCATGGGATTTGCCGCTTACGTTTCAAATTGGTGTTTCCACAGATGCTGTTAGGTCTGATATTTACAGACTGACAATCTCGGCTGATGCTATTCATCCGAACAATGAATATGAAAGCATGAATTTTGGAATTGAAGCGGCGTTTAAAGAATTTCTCTTTTTGCGCGGCGGCTATCAAAATGCTTTTATGAAAGACGCTGAAGGCGGGCTGTCGTTTGGAGTAGGTGTCAATTCTAAATTAATACTTGCTAATGCTTTTGTAAAATTCGATTATGCATTTAGAGATTTTGGAAGATTGCAGAATGTACATACTTTTTCGCTGGGTATTTCCTTTTGAATATGAAAAATTTATTTATTTGTTTAATGATTTTGTTATACGTTGCGCTTTCAGGAGAGTTAAGATCTCAAATAAAAGAAAGTAATTACAAAAATAAGGATTCGGTAGTAGCATCTGTCGGAAATATTAAAATTACTGTTGATGAATTTGTTAGTGGGTACGAATTCGGACCTGCATTTTATAAACGTGTTAAAGATTCTAAAAAAGTTTTTTTGGATAACCTTGTTAGGGAAAAACTGCTGGCTTTAGACGGTTTGTCCCGGCACCTGGATACAACTCAAAATGTCAGAGAATATTTCGACGCATTTCTCGATGACCTTGCAACGGAAGAACTTTTCAAAAGTGAAATCCAAAGCAAAGTTACTATATCTCAGCCGGAAATTGATACTGTTGCAAAGCAAAAATTGATAAATGTTGAACTGGAATGGCTTTACACAACTGATGAAGATGAAATTACCAAATTTCAAGACTCGCTGAAAAATGGAGTTGATTTTCAAACACTTTTTAAAAGACAATTAAACGATACCGTAAGCATCGACGACCGGTCGCTGAAGTCGAACCGATATCAGCTTGAAATGAAAAATTCTGAACTTGGGAAAATTATAGATAAACTTGAAGTCGGCAGGTATTCAATTCCGATAAAAACAAGTGACGGCTGGTATATATTGTATCTGAAAAATTTTTCGTACAATTTAATTCCGTCGGAGACAGAACAAAATAAGGTGTTAGAAGAAGCACGCCGGGCAGTATTTAAAATGAAAATGGATAAATTAAGCGATGAGTTCGTTCAAAGATTAATGCTTAGTCAAAATCCGGTTATTAAAAGAAAGCCGTTTCAAATTTTGCGTTCGTACCTCGCCCGTTATCAACTTCCGAAAGAAAAATACATTGAATGGAAACTCGATGAAATACTTGAAGAAACCATTAAAGAATACGAAAATCGCTTAGTGCGAGACGGGGTTGACACTATTCAGATTGATTATTCAAAAATTGTTCTTGTAGAACTTAAAAACGGGAAAGTAACTCTGAATGATTTTCTTGCTTGGTATAGAACACGCGACCAATACCTTAAATTCGATAAAAGAAGTTTTGCACTGTTCTCTCGTTCACTCGAACAAATGATTTGGAGGATGGTGCGTGATAGATTATTGTGTGAGGCGGCTGAATCCAAGGGATATTATAAGAAAAAAAATGTTGTCAAGCAGTCAAAATGGTGGCTGGATAAAATTCTTTATGCAACGGTTAAAAATGAATTGATAAATTCAATTGTAGTTAACCAGAAAGAAATGAATTTGAAAAGAGATAACACGGAATCTCAATCGGAATTTGTTGAAGAGGAATTAACTAAAAAACTTTTTTACAAATTAAACGAATTGAAAAAGAAATACCCGGTGAATATCAATGAGAAACTTCTTAATAAAATTCAAGTTGATGATGAAGAAGATGCTCATGCAATAGATTTTTATACTGTAAAGCGGGGTGGATTGATACCGCGAACTCCATATCCTACTATTGATAATTATTGGGCAAGATGGGAATAAATGAGAACGTCGAATTTCTTATTGTTGATTGCAATTATAATCATTGTTCTCTCGTGCAGTTCTAATTCGCATAGTCGCCGATCAAAAATTATTTATTGGTCTTCCAACAATATCGAAGAAATTGAATTTGCCCGCTACATAGTTGATAGCTGGAATAAAAATAATCCCGGCGATAAAGTAACGTTTCAGCCTGTACCGGAAGGGCAATCGAGCGAAGAAGTTATTCTTGCTGCAGTTGTGGGCAAAACAACACCCGATATTTATTCAAATATGTGGGAAGGAGACGTTGAAGCTTATGCCGAAGCCGGCACACTTGTAGCATTAGATACGCTAAGCGGTTTCACGGATTTTTTGCGAGAACGATGCGATAGTTCGGTAATTGAAGAGGTAACCTCTCTTGACGGACATATCTACCAAATTCCGTGGAAGATAAATCCCGTAATGCTGCTCTACAACGCCAATATTGTAAAAGAATTGGGTTTTAATACAGCGCCCCGGACTTATTCCGAATTTTTTGAAGCGGCAAAGAAATTTCAAAAAGATACAGACGGCGACGGTTATGTCGATAGATGGTTCGGGTATGCCGAAGTGATAGTTACATGGTGGCAGCGCTTTTTCGATTTCTATCCGCTTTACTTAGCTGCATCGAATGGAGCACCGCTGGTGAAAAGTAACAAAGCAGCATTTAATAATGACGCGGCATTAAAAGTTTTTGGATTCTTAAGGGAATTGTATCAAAAAAAATATTTTGCAAAGGAACGTTTATCAGCCCGCCAGGATGTATTTCTTGACGGAATCATCGCTACAAGGTTTACTGGTTCGTGGGAAATTTCTCATGCAGAAAAATTTAAGCCCGCCGGATTCGAATACAATTTCAGTCCAATGCCGGTGCCGGATAGTCATAAAGGTCCTGTTTATACTTACGGCGATCCGAAAAATATAGTGATTTTCAAAACATGTCCCGACCCAAATCTTGCATGGAAATTTTTGAAGTTTGCATTAAACGAAGAAAACGATTTGAAGTTTCTTGAAATAACAAATCAACTGCCGCGCAGAAAAGATTTGAACACCAATCCAAAATATGCCAGCTATTTCAAGAAAAATCCTAAAATGGAAATTTTCGCCAAACAGGCAAAGTATGTCAAAGGAACGGATCAATCGCCGGTTTTAAAAGAAGTCTTCGATATAATTTCCCAGGAGTACGAAGCTTGTGTGATATATGGTAAAAAAACTCCGCAAGAAGCGTTGAACGATGCCGAGAAAGCGGTTAACCTTTTATTTTTGAAGTAGGGAAATGCGAAAAAAAATTATTCCATATTTACTTGTGTCGCCGTACATTGTACACTTTATTATCTTCGTGGCATTCCCCGTGGGCTTTTCGATTTATCTTACCTTTAATAATTGGAATATAATTTCTCCGATGGAATTTACAGGGTTAAACAATTACAAGAGACTGTTTCAAGATGCCGTTTTCTGGAAATCGATTTTCAATACATTGATTTTTCTCGCAATTCATATACCCCTTCAAATTATAGTTGCCCTTTTTCTTGCCGAATTGCTTAATCAAAAAATAAACTTCAGAGGGTTTTTCAGAGCAGCCTTTTTCCTCCCAGTAATTGTATCCGGCGTTGTAGTTACAATTTTATGGCAGCAGCTTTACGGTTTCGATACCGGTTTGATTAACCGGTTGCTGGTAAAAATCGGATTTGAAAAAATCGGCTGGCTGACGAACCCTAATTGGGCTATGCCGTCAATTGCCGTTATGGCTACTTGGAAGAATGTAGGTTTATATATTGTACTTTTTCTTGTTGGTTTGCAGACTGTTCCTCCTCAATACTACGAAGCGGCTGAACTTGAAGGAGCCACTCATATGCAAAAGTTTTTAAAGATAACTCTTCCGATGATTAATCCGACGATTTTTATGGTAGTTGTACTTTCTACTGTCGGTGGCTTTTCTTTGTTCATCGAACCTTACGTGATGACAGGTGGAGGACCTTTGAACAGCACTATCTCGGCTGTACTTTACATTTATAAGCAGGGCTTTTTCTATTATCACATGGGCTACGCAGCGACGCTTGGCTTGTTTTTCGCAATGTTGATTTTAACCGTAGTGATGATTCAAAAGAAATTTGTGGAGAAGGATAAGTAATGAAGAAGACTTTTCTTTACATATTTCTTACCGCCGGTGCGGTTATATTTCTTTACCCTTTTATTTGGATGATTAGCGCTTCGCTTGCATCCGAAAACGAAATTGGCGGTTTAATCTTTCTTCCCTCGGATTTTACGTTTAACAGTTATGTTCAAATGTTCAATAAAATCCCGATAGGGAAAGCGTTCGTCAACAGTATGATTGTTTCCAGTTGCGTAACATTTGGCGTGCTGGTTTTCGGTTCAATGGTAGGTTATGCATTGTCGCGTCTAGAATTCAAAGGGCGCGATCTTATTTTTTATATAATAATTTTCACTATGACGCTTCCGTTTCAGATAACACTTATTCCACAATATATTTTAATCGTCAGATTCGGCTGGGTTGATTCTTACGCTGGTTTGATAGTGCCTTATCTTATGAATGCTCTTGCTATTATTATGTTTCGCCAGTATTTCAAATCTATTCCACAGGATTTAATCGACGCAGCGAGAATCGACGGCTGCGGCGAACTGAGAATTATCTTCGGGATTTTATGGCCTAACTCGATACCTGTTTTGGTTACCGTTGGAATAATAACATTCATGACATCGTGGAATGAAGTGTTATGGCCCTTAATAGTTATTCGCAATGAAAATTTAATGACTATGCCGCAGCTTGTTACTTTGTTTGCCGTGGGCGGTAGGGCGGAATCGCAGCTTGGAGTTAAACTTGCAGCAGCAACAATTTTGGCTTTGCCTATTGTGACAGCGTATTTGTTCTTCCAAAAATATTTTATACAAAGTAT
This sequence comes from Melioribacter roseus, assembly GCA_020722085.1. Taxonomy (GTDB): domain Bacteria; phylum Bacteroidota; class Ignavibacteria; order Ignavibacteriales; family Melioribacteraceae; genus Pyranulibacter. Next base: position 34,622 of record DYLN01000013.1, on the reverse strand, counting down.
GGCTTCATCGGGTATGAAAGAGTAACGAAAAAATTTTCTTGAAATAGGTTTTTTAATTAAATCAAGGTGTACTAATTATGGGAATTATCAAATACTCCAAAAATCCTATTCTTACAAAAGAAGATGTGCCTTTTAAAGTAAATAGTATCTTTAATCCCGGCGCAATAAAGTATAAAGATAAATATCTGCTGATGTGCCGGGTGGAAATGCCGAACGGTAGATCGTCATTTGTAAAAGCAATTAGTAATGACGGATACAACTTCGATGTGGATTCGAAACCAACTTTAACTCCCGCAGATCATAATGATCACTATGAGTACGTTGAGTGGGGGATCGAGGATCCGCGCATAACAAAAATTGAAGATAAATATTATTTAACATATACAGGTTATTCCAAATATATGCCGCTCGTTATGTTGGCAGAGACAAAAGATTTCGAAACATTTAATCTGCTCGGGCCTATAACCGAACCTTCAAATAAAGACTGTGCTCTGTTTCCCGAAAAGATAAACGGCTTTTATTGGAAAATAGACAGGCCCAATGCTGAATTAAGACACGATATATGGATAAGCTGCAGCCCCGACCTTTTGCACTGGGGTAATTATAAAATTTTAATGGAGCCGTTAAACGGAACATGGGAAAACGACAAAATCGGTTCATCAAGTCAACCTATAAAAACTCAAGAGGGCTGGCTGATGCTTTATCACGGAGTGCGCGGCTTTGGAGTTTCTTCTTTATACAAAATCGGTGTCGTTCTTCTTGATTTGGAAAAACCTTGGATTGTTAAAAGCAGAACGAAAGAACCTATTCTTTCTCCGGAATTAGATTATGAAAGAATTGGTGATGTTCAGAACGTAGTTTTTTCATGCGGTTGGATTGATGCGCCCGATGGCAGTGTGAAAATCTATTACTCGGGCGCCGATACAAATATTTGTCTAGCTGAAACTACAATAGAATATTTGCTCTCTGTTTGTAAATGAATATAGACTGTAAAGTGCAGTGTGCAGAATGTAGAGTGCAAAGTGTACCAATTTGTCCAATGTAATTAAAAGAGGATTTCTGCTCGATGAAAATTAGGAGAAATTTTGTTCCGCTAATATCGTGTATCTTTGTCTTGTTTTTCCCTTTTAAGGATGTAAATGCACAGCAAAAACTTATCAACCCTTCTCATCTTGATAATCTTTACGAAGAAATTTCGATTAGGGGGGAAAAGATTGGCATCATCCATATTTACAGTGAATACCCTGATTACAAATGGGTAGGCGACGATGATGAAGGAATTGCATGTGTTGACGATGCTGCACGTGCTGCGATTTTTTATATGAATTATTCAAAGCAATACAGTGATTCGTCATCTGCACAAAAAGCCGAAAAACTGATCGGCTTTCTTCTTTTCATGCAAAGTGAAAACGGTTTTTTCTATAATTTCATTTTCCAAGATTACTCAATTAATAAAACACACAAGAATAGTGTTGCGCTGCCGAATTGGTGGTCGTGGCGTGCAATGTGGGCATTGATCGAAGCTTTTGATTTTTTCAAAGGCAGAAATACTGAATTGTCACTTCATATAAAAAACTCTATAGAAAAAACAGTACAGTCTATTAAAACTGATTTCAAATACGAAAAAGAAATTGTAGAACTTAACGGCTTTAAACGACCCACTTGGCTTCCGTACAAATATGCCGCCGACCAAGCTGCATTAATTGTAATTGCTTTAAGTAAATATTATTCGTTGTTTCATGATGATTCGGTATTAAATGTCGTAAACAATTTGTGTGAAGGAATAATTTTAATGCAGGAAGGAAATGAAAAAGAATTTCCTTTTTACGCATTTATGAGTTGGGAGAATTCATGGCATGCGTGGGGGAATTCTCAAGCGTATTCACTTTTGTGTGCTTATGAAATTACAGGCAATAAAAAGTATTTGGAAGCAGCACTAAATGAGATAAATTATTTTTACAAATATCTTATTCGTGAAAAATTTTATAATGAATTTTCGATAAAAAAAGAAAACGGCATAACCACTTTCGATACGCAAAAGAAATACGTGCAAATAGCATACGGAATACGTCCGATGATCTTTGCGTCTTTGAAAGCCGCGGAATTAACTAACAATGCCGCTTATTCCGTTTTAGCGGCGGAACTTGCGATGTGGTTTTTCGGAAATAATTCCGCAAATGTAAAAATGTATTTTGAGCAAACTGGAATTTGCTATGACGGCATTTTAAATGAAAAAGAGATTAATAATAATTCTGGTGCGGAATCAACAATAGAAACTTTGTTATCTTTGCTCGAAATAGAAAGTAATCAGGTTGCTGTTAATAAATTAAACGAATTACGTTTGTCAAATTTAAGATAATATTGATTAAGGTGTTGAAGCGGATTCTAATTCAGTAGTGCAGAACTTGTTGAGAGAAAAATATTTTTTTAAATTTTTTCTAAAAAATATCTGAATTAGAATCTATTACTAAACAGTAAAAGGAAAGGTGTTATGCCAAATGATGCAATACAAAAAATTGCCTTCGTAGGAGATTATGTACCTCGCATGTGCGGGATAGCTACTTTTACACATGATTTAAGAACAGCAGTTGCTAATCAGTATCCTCAATGCGAGAGTATAATTGTACCAGTAAGCGATAAAAAATACAAATATCCTGAAGAAGTAAGATTCGAAATAGATGAACAGGACATTTCATCTTACCAGCGAGCATCTGACTTTATTAATTTCAACAATATCGACGTCGTTTCACTACAACACGAATTCGGAATATTCGGAGGGCATTCAGGCAGTTATATCCTTGCGCTTTTGCGCGATCTTAAGATGCCTGTTGTAACAACACTGCATACGATATTAAATGAGCCGACGCATGAACAAATGAAGATTATGAAGGAGTTAATAAAATACTCGGCACGACTTGTTACAATGAGCGAGAAAGGGAAGGATTTTCTTATCAGTATTTACAGAGCAGATGAAAACAAGATTGACGTAATACCTCACGGAATTCCTGATATGCCGTTTGTTGATCCTAATTTTTATAAAGATCAGTTCGGTGTAGAAGGGAAATATGTACTTTTAACCTTTGGATTGCTCTCACCACAAAAGGGAATTGAAAATGTACTCAAAGCTTTACCGGATGTGCTAAATGAATTTCCCAATCTTGTTTATATAATTTTAGGTTCAACTCACCCAAAACTCTTAAAAGAACAGGGGGAATCTTACAGAATTACTCTTGAAAGAATAGCTTCGGATCTCGGCATTAAAAAATCGGTGATTTTCTACAATAGGTTTGTCGATATTGAAGAATTAAAAACATTTATAGGTGCGGCGGATATTTATATTACGCCATACCTGAGCCGCGCGCAAATTACATCCGGAACACTCTCCTATTCTTTAGGCTGCGGTAAAGCAGTTATATCTACACCGTATTGGCATGCCGAAGAATTACTTTCGGACGGAAGGGGAGTATTAGTACCATTTGGAGACCCAAAGGCAATTGCAAAAGAACTTATTACATTGCTTCAAGATGAACCTATGCGGCACGTTATGCGGAAAAAGGCTTATATGCTTGGCAGAGGAATGGTATGGAACAACGTTGCGCATTTGTATATGGAATGTTTTCAAAAAGCGAGATTAACAAGGAGCGAAAGAATTCCCCGCACCTTTACAGTTAAAACACTTGAGGAAACTAGGGAAGAACTTCCAAAAATACGTTTAGATCACCTCATTAGAATGTCTGACTCTACAGGTTTACTTCATCATGCAAAAGGTTCGATACCGAATTTTTCCGAGGGATATTGTACCGACGATAATGCACGCGCACTGATTTTAACAATTTATCTCGAAGAGGTTTACAAAGACTTGGATTTAGTGCAATCTTTAGCCAGCAATTACGCGTCCTTTATCAATTATGCGTTCAATACCGAGTTGAAAAGATTTAGAAATTTTATGAGTTATGACAGGAAATGGCTGGAGGAAGTCGGTTCCGATGATTCGCACGGTAGGGCAATTTGGGCATTAGGCGTTTGTGCAGGAAGATCGAGGTACAAAAAGTTTCAAATTTGGAGTGTTCAGCTTTTTAACGAAGCACTTCCAGAACTTATTAAACTCAGCTCGCCCCGTGCATGGGCGTTCGGAATCTTGGGCATTCATGAATATTTTAAGAGATTAAGCGGAGATAGATTTGCTGCGCAAGTAAAAGAAACATTAACCGAAAACCTTATGGTTCTGTTTAAGAAAAATATTTCGGATGATTGGTATTGGTGCGAAAATATTGTTTCTTATGATAACGCAGTAATACCACATTCGCTTATAATAAGCGGCTGGTCGATGCAGAATAAAGACGTGTATCAAATGGGTATAAATGCTTTGAAATGGCTTCTCGATATTCAATTAAAAGAAAAAGGTTATTTCCGACCGATAGGCAGCAACGGGTTTTATAAAAGGAACGAAACTAAAAACAACTACGATCAACAACCGCTGGAAGCATATTCAACGGTATCGGCTTGCCTTGATGTTTATAGAATTTCCAAGGATGAATTCTGGCTGAACAGCGCAAAGAAAGTATTCGAATGGTTCTTGGGGCGCAACGATCTCGGTCTATCGTTATACGATACTCAAACATACGGCTGCCACGATGCTCTTCATGTTGACCGGCTGAATTTAAATCAAGGTGCGGAATCGACCCTCGCATTTTTACTAGCACTGACTGAAATACATATAATGGAAACCGATATTCGTTCTTTCCAAGTTCCAGACGACAGCACAATTAGTATCTCTCATCAATAGACTAAACCAACGAGCAAAATGAAAGTACATAGATATCAAATTAAAATAGAACCCAACAATAAAAGGGTTCTTTTCAAACCGTTTATAATTTTTTCGGAAGAAAGAAAGTATAAAATTATAAAAAGAATTTTGAACCTTACAGAAACCGAAGTCAACAGGGAATTATCGATGGTTATTGCCGAATTCGAAAAGCGGCATCATAGAGGATATCTCTTTTTCCTTAACCGATTCGAGCAGATGAAAAAATACGTATCAACAGATGAACCATTGAGTGAAGAAAGAAAAGTATTAATCGGTGCTTATTTTACCCAGGAATTTTCTCTCGAATCTACGGCGATTTTTAATCCGTCAATGATCTGGCATCCTAACCAATCAAATTTGCCTGCAGGTAAAAAACGTTTCATTATTAGTCTGCGTGCAACAGGAGAAGGACACGTATCCTCGATTGTTTTTAGAAGCGGTATAATTGACGAACAAAGTAATATAAAAATGGATGAACCTTCTCAATTTGTAGAAATGCCGGAAATTAAAATGCTCAACGACAATTTTTATGAAGCTCATTTTAATCCCGAAGACGATATCTCCGAAAGAGCAATATTCCCGCAAATGCCCTCTGAATCAAACGGCATTGAAGATGCACGATTTGTAGAATTCAAAAATGATGACGGTGAAAGTACTTACTTTGCAACTTATTGTGCATACGATGGACATAATATTTCAACTCAGTTGTTGCAGACAAAAGATTTTCTGAATTTCAAGATCGGAAAAATGATGGGGCGTGAAATTCAAAATAAGGGGATGGCTTTATTCCCGCATAAAATCGACGGCAAGTATGTAATGCTTTCACGCCAGGATAATGAAAACATTTTTATAATGTTTTCCGATGATGTTTATAAGTGGGAGTCCAAACAGCTTTTAATGGAACCAGAATACCCGTGGGAATTTTTCCAGATAGGCAACTGCGGCTCGCCGGTTGAAACTGAAAAGGGATGGTTGTGTCTTAGCCATGGCGTTGGCGCAGCACGAAAATATGTTATTGGTGCGTTCCTTCTCGATAAAGATGACCCGACAAAATTAATAGGAAGATTAAAAAAACCTTTGCTCGAAGCTAACGAACTGGAACGAGAAGGTTACGTGCCGCATGTTGTTTATAGCTGCGGCGGAGTGATTAACGGAAGGGATTTTGTTTTTCCTTATGCAATGTCGGACTACGCAAGCAGTTTCGCTTCTGTCGATTTGAATGAATTGTTGGATGAGTTGACAAAAAGATGAAGAGGTTGATAAAACTGATGAACATTACTTTCTTTAAAAATAATAGAACACGGATAACACGGATGAGACGAATTTCTACGAATTTCAGAACTGTGTTGATCTGTCCAATCAGTGTCATCGGTGTGCTATTTTCCCTTTTAATCAACACTAATCTTTTAGCCTTCAATAAAGAAGAAGCAACTAAGAAAGGACTTACTATTCATTTCAGCGGCGATGCAAAGATTGAGGTTGGAAGTTACTACGCTGGACTGGAGTTCCATCACAGCTATCCTGTTCCACAAAGAATTAGCTTTTATTATCCCGTCGCTAACAGTATTGACCTCAGTACGGATTACTGGAAGCGCGATACAACATTTGTAATGGATGTCGGTTTAAAGTTCGGAGAATCGAAAATAGAATGGCTGAACAATAAACCTTTTACTTTTTATTTGACTCCATTCTCCGTTGATTTTATTAAGGAAGACAGCGATAAAAAAATCGAACTTTCTTATGCATTTACTAAAAACAAACCTGCTCTTGTAATCAGTTATTCAATAATCAATAAAACGAATAGAGAGAAAACGGTCGAACTTTATATAAAACAAGCTCTTGCTTTTAAGACGAGTCATATCTACAAATTAAGTGAAAATATCTATTCTAAAATTTTAAAGAATGGTGAAGCAATATTTATAAATCATGACGATTTTGAAACTCAAAATGCCTGCATGTTTATTGTTAACGGTAATGAACAACCGCTTAATGTTCAGTTTGTTGATCGAAAGTCAGGCAGTAAAGATTTTTTCAGAGAATTATTAGCCAAACGAAAATTTGTAAATGATCCTTCCTTGAATTTTATTTATAAAAAAAACTTATCTCGCGGTGAAAAGCTTATTGTTATTCAAATTATAGGTACATGCAAAAACGATGAAGACAGGCAAGCAGCTTCTTATTTAAAAACTAACTATAAAAAAGAAATTGCCGAGTTTGAAAATTCCGTCCTAAAAAAGATCGACGAGAACCCTGCATTTGCAACCGGCGACAGAATATTAGATCATTCTGTTTTTTGGTCGAAAGCAATACTTGAAGTAAACAAACATTACATTGACGGCGAGATTATGCCGATGCCGTGTCCCGCCGAATATAATTTTTATTTTACGCACGATGTTTTATTGACCGATCTTGCCGCTGTAAATTTTGATCTTGAAAGAGTTAAAAACGATCTGCGTTTTATCAAAAAACTTGCAAACAAAGAAAAAATAATTCCGCATGCTTATTACTGGAAAGATTCTTCTTTTGTTACGGAATTTGCCGATCATGATAACTGGAATAATTTCTGGTTCATAATTGTATCTGCTGAATACTTGAAACATTCAAACGACAAAATATTATTGGTAGAACTTTATCCTTACCTTGAAAAATCATTAAGACAAGAGTTGAAAACAAAAGGCAGCGATGATTTGATGTGGTCGAATCGCCCGGACTGGTGGGACATCGGTAAAAAATACGGGCAGCGAAGTTACATGACAATTCTCGCAATTAAAGCTATCCGTTCTTTTACTTATTTGTCATCAGCACTTGGTAAAAATGCAAATAAACTTTTGAAACTCGAACAACTTTCCGAACGAATGATAAAAAGCTTAAACGAAAAATTGTGGCTTGATAAATACGGTTACCTGATGAACTGTTCCGACCCCCATACAATTGATGATCATTACTACAGCGGCTCGCTTCTTGCCGCGCACTACGGACTATTAGACAGCATAAAAATTTCAAGCATGATTAAAACTGCCAATCAAAAAATTGTTGATAACAAAGTTGGTATTTACACTGTTTACCCGATGGATTTTGATGAGCACAAGGATTTTTGGCATTTTGTAAATAACGAAGCAGGTGCCAAATTTTATTATCTCAACGGCGGAATTTGGCAGCATTCAAATGCATGGTATTCACTCGCATTGATGGCTAATGGTAAAAAGGAAGAAGCAGCGCAGTTCATAAAAAATGTTATGACTGTTGATGGAATTATGAAAGGACCAAACGGACAACCGGCAATGTACGAAGTGCGCAACGGTAATTTTAACTATCCAAAAGTGTACGGCACAGTCGATAAACCGCAGTTTATGTGGGCAGCAGGGTGGTACATTTATTCACTTTACTATTTGTTCGGTTTAAACAACAACGAATTTAATATCGAGTTAAATCCGTTCCTTCTAAATGAACAACAAAATTGTTTTTTCGATCTTTCGGTAAATAACAAATTGGTAAAAGTAGAAATCGTAAAAGGGAAATCCCAAAAAATTAAAATTGACGGTACGGACGTTAATACTTTTATAATTCCAAGCGAAACTAAAAACATAAAAAATATTCAACTCACTATTGGTCAAATTGATGAACCGTTTTTAAAAACAACAAATTCAATCTTGAAATTGTGTGTATTCGATAAGAGGACTAATGAAATGAAAATTCGGCTTGAAGCTTTCAAAGGGCATAATAACAAAACGATAATAGAATCAAAACATAAATCGAAAATTATCACATTGAACGGCCATAAATTAGAAAACGTAAAAGTAGATTATACTAATGGGAAATATCGGACAATTATAGATTTCACTCATGAAAATAGAACTGATATTATTCGAATTAAATATTAACTAAAGATTGGCAATTCCTTCGTGTAACTTAGTGCTCTTTTTGTGGGACTTTGTGTAATTCTTTTGTTGCACAAGGACACGAAGTAATCACAAAGATTATGATGGACTATATTAATTAGAAACAAGAAAAAGGTAAAATAAATATGAAAGAAAGATTTTACTTAAACGGTGAATGGAAATTAAAACTTGGCGATGAATATTCTACCGTTACGCCAAAAGAAATCAAAAAAAAGAAATGGATTGATGCGGAAGTTCCCGGCTCTGTTCACACAGATCTTCTAAATAATAAATTGATTGACGAGCCGTTCTATTCTAACAACGAAATTAAACTTGGATGGATTGCGGAATCGGATTGGATTTACAAAACTTTTTTTGATTTTCCATTTGAACCGCACGGTTTTTCCCCGGTAAAATTGGTGTTTGAAGGACTCGACACAATATCAAAAATATTTTTGAACGGTACACGTATCGGCGAGTCGAAAAATATGTTTTTGAAATATGAATTTGATGTGTCGAATCTCCTCTTGCACAAAAAGAATGAACTTGAAGTACATTTTGAATCACCTGTTAAATACAGTAAGGAAGAAGAAATAAAGTACGGCAAACTTCCTGTTGCGTTGGAATCTCACCGTGTATACATAAGGAAAGCACAATATTCTTTTGGCTGGGATTGGGGTCCCTCTTTCCCGACAATCGGCATTTGGAAGAATGTTTACCTTGAAAAAGTAAATCAAGTTGTTGTAAGTGATCTACTGTTTAACACCATTGATCTTAACGAAGACTTTGCAGTTATTGAGATTATTTTGAACGTTAAAAAAAATGTAGAAGAAAAAATAACCGGGAAAATAAATTTATCATGCCGCAATTCGCCGGTTGAAAAACTTATTGAAATAACGAATGGCGAAAACCGTATACAGTTGGAAATTAAAAAACCATTTCTTTGGATGCCCAACGGCTATGGGGAACAAAATTTATACGATTTGGAAATTCAGCTTAAGAATGAATCAAAAAATATCATCGATTCAATCAAGAGAAAAATTGGTATAAGAAAGATTGAGCTGCAACTTGAAGAAAACGGAAAGAACACGTTCAGATTTATAGTAAACGGTAAAAAGATTTTTGCAAAGGGAGTTAATTGGATACCTGCCGATTCATTTCTTCCAAGGGTGAAAAAAGAAAAGTACCGCACTTTGCTCAATTATGCGAAAGAAGCTGATATGAATTTCGTTCGCGTCTGGGGCGGCGGAATTTATGAGAACGATATTTTTTATGAGCTGTGTGATGAAATGGGTTTACTGGTATGGCAGGATTTCATGTTTGCGTGCGGAGCTTATCCTGAACACGAAGAATTTATAATAAATGTTAAAGAAGAGATTCTATACAATGTGAAACGACTACAGTATCATCCTTCAATTGCAATATGGTGCGGCAACAACGAAAACGAATGGACCTGGTACCGACAGCAAAAATCGAGTTATAAATTGATGCCCGGTTATAAAATATTTTGTGAATTAATTCCCTCTTTGCTAAAAGAAGTTGATCCGCTTCGTTCTTATTGGGAATCGTCGCCTTTCGGTAACGATGAAGATCCTAATTCTCAAACCAGCGGCAACCGGCATCAATGGGATATATGGAGTCAATGGATAGACTATAACCAAGTTAAACACGACAATAGTTTATTTGTTACCGAGTTCGGATTTCAAGGGCCAGCTAACAAATCTACTTTAGAAAAATACATCCCTAAAAAAGAAAGAAAAATCCACGGCGAGATTTTTGAATTACATAACAAACAAATTGAGGGCCCGGAAAGAGTTACACGTTTTCTCAGTGCTCATTTTCCATTGAGTACAAAATGGGATGAGTATGTTTATCTTGCACAATTAAACCAAGGACTGGCTTTAAAGACATGTTTGGAACATTGGCGTTTCAACCAGCCTCGAACAAATGGAAGCATCATCTGGCAAATCAACGATACATGGCCAGTTACGAGTTGGGCTTTAATCGACAGTGAATTAAAACCAAAACTTGCATATTATTTTGTTAAGAATTCGTTTGCACCTGTAGCACTGAAATTTTTCAATTATGATGATCATATTGAACTTGTTGCCTTGAATCAAACTGAAAAAAATTTTAATGGCGTCCTTCAGTTTGATGTTATTGATTCTTCAATCGGAAGAAATATTTCTATGCAAAAATCATCTGTTAAAATAAAAAAACAATCTATAACTAATATCCGTGTTTGGAAAAAGAAATTCAATGACGCCGATTTGCTTGTCGCAACTTTATTCGATGATGTGGGGAATCTAATCCACCGCAACTTTTTGCAATTTAAGGAATGGAAACATCTAATGCTTCCTAAGGCAAAAATCAAAATGAAAACCGCAAAGAAAGGTGAGGAACAAAAAGCAGTAATATCGGCAAACAAACCCGTATTTTTTATTGACTTGATCTCTGCAAATGCCGATTTTCTTGATAGGGGAATGATTATTCTTCCTGGTGAAAAGTGTAAGGTGAAAATTAAATCCAGCAAAAATAAGATAGTTGATATGAAGGATATCCAGGTGTACTCGTTAAACCAATTTTTATGTGATTGAAGTGTTTACCAGTGTCTGTGAATGTATTAATAAAAAAGCACACATTTTTTTGAATTGTGTTACAAGATACGTTGTGATGCTTGGTGTATCCTCTGTGAAACTTTGTGTAATTCTTCTGTTGCACAAAGGGGCGCAAAGGAGTCGCGAAGTTCCGCAAAGGGAAATCAATCATATTGTAACAATTGTGCTTATCCTTCATTTCATCATTCTCGCTAATACTTTTCCGCAGCAAATAAATATTACAAGAATCGAACAAATGCCTAATAATCCTTCACCATATTTAATAAGAGACTGGAAAAAAGTGGCTCAAGGTTACGATTCTCTAGTTTATAATTTTAATGCAGCTGGTGAATATTTACCGCTCCTCTTTTTCAATAATAATACTATCAATTATTTTGCACAGCAAAGTTTCGGTTTGCATTCGTATGTCGGTACATACTATACAACAAACGGCGAGGCGATAAATGTTTTGCCTTCGATTGTCGGTGCAGCATTGGTTGGAATCGATAAAAGGAATCAAAACGGTTTTGACTGGGTGAAAATGAGCCGGGAGTATTTTAACAAGCGACCAGAGATGAATGTTTACAAAAACTCACCAAACGACAACACGTCTGATGACTGGTGGTACGAATCAATGCCAAATGTTTTCTTTTATCAACTTTATTCTTTGTATCCGGATGTTGAAGATTATGACTACCAGTTTCGAACAATAGCTGATCGTTTTCTTGAAGTTGCACAATTAAGCGGCGGAAATACAACCCCATGGAAATATCCCAACTTTGCTTATCGCGGGTGGGACTTTGCAAATAAGCAGTCGTACAAAATCGGTGTTGAAGAACCGGAAGCTGCTGGAGCCATAGCGTGGATTTTATATAACGCCTATGTTGAAACGAACGAGAAAAAATATCTAATCGGTGCCGAGTGGTGCATGGAATATTTAAACTCGCTTTCGTTAAACCCGGCTTACGAAATTCAGTTATCATACGGAGTCTACATTGCAGCAAGAATGAATGCAGAAATTGGAACGGATTATGACATCCCAAAAATGTTAGGATGGTGTTTCAGCAAAACTTTTTTGAGAAATTGGAATGTGCTTCTCGGAAAGTGGGGAATTTACGATATCAACGGTTTGATTGGTGAGGATTCAGAGAGACAATATGCTTTTTCGATGAATACATTTCAGCAAATCGGGGCATTGGTGCCGCTGGTTCGATATGATGAAAGATTTGCACGTGCAATCGGCAAATGGGTGCTCAATGCTACAAATTCATTACGACTTTTCTATTCGAAATATTTGGATGATTTGCAGCAGGATGACGAAGATTGGTCCAAGCAATATGATCCAAATTCATACATCGCTTATGAATCACTATTAAAAACGGATTCCGGTTCTCCGAGAGCAACTGGCGATGCTAAAGCTGGCGGTTGGGCGCAAACAAATTTATCTCTTTACAGTTCTTCATCGGTTGGGTACCTTGCTAGTTTACTCGATACAACAAACGTTCCGATGATTTTAAGACTTGATTTGAACAAAACGGATTTCTTTCAAAAAAGCTCTTACCCCTCATATCTTCTTTTCAATCCTTATGATGTTGACAAAAATGTTGAAGTAAAATTGCCATCTGGCACTTATGATATTTACGAAACAATTTCAAATTCATTCATTGTGATGGGTGTTACAGATTCAGCAGATATTAATATCCCAGCGAACTCCGCTGTGATTATTGTTTTAACACCGCCGAAAGGAAAGATCGAGTATAAATTAAAACAATTATTAATTGACGGAGTAGTTGTCGATTATGATTCAGGGGTTCAAGTTGCAGATTATCCGCCGAGAATAAAAAGTTTAGCTGCAGTTTCAAATGTATTGGTTCAGAATGATTCAACAGAAATTTATTGCACTGCCGTAGACAAAGATAATGATCAGCTGCAATATTTTTGGGGAATTTCCACAGGCAGCATATACGATCAGGGCGCGGTTGTTAATTTTACTGCCGGAGATGACACCGGAATTGTAAGCATAAAAGTTGTAGTCGAAGATTCAAAAGGTGAAAAAGATTCTGCGGCTGTAAATCTTAAAGTCGTAGAATTTATAAATCATTCACCTCAAATAAATTTTATTAAAGCCAAACCGGGGAAAATTAATATCGGTGGATCAACTGTAATAGTTTGTAACGCTTACGACTCCGATAATGATAATCTCAACTTTTCGTGGAGATCGGATTTTGGCATAATTAACCAAATAAAGGCTGATTCGATTGTTTGGGAAGCACCGTTTCAAGAAGGTGATTATTTTGTTGAATATACCGCTGCTGATTCACATGGAGCAGAAGTTAAAGACAGCATCAAAATTATGGTTAGAGATTTCAGTAAATACAAAACCGGAAATCTTATTGCTTTTTATCCTTTCAACGGAAATGCTGATGATGAAAGCGGAAATGACAATAATGGATTTATTACCGGTGCGGTTTTTACAAATGATAGATTTAATAACCCGTCAAGCGCACTGTATTTTGACGGGATTAATGATAAAGTACAAATCAAAAATTCATCTTCGCTTAATTTCCAAAACGCAATTACAATTTCTTTCTGGATGAAACTCGATCAACTGCTATCAAAAGAAGTTTATATTATTTCGCATGGAAGCTGGGATAAAAGATTTAAAGTTTCTTTATACAATGGAAAGTTAAGATGGACGATCAAAACTGATAAAACCGACAGACAAATTTTGGATCTGGATAGTAAATCGATTCTCGATGCAAACAAACTTTACAATTGTGTTGTAACTTACAGCGGCTCCGATGCTGAGATATGGCTCAATAGTGAACTTGATTCCTTTACTGGCTGGTCAGGTAAGCTTCTTACTTCTGATATTGACCTTACAATTGCGCAGATGCTTCCGAATGATACAAATTATAATTTCAAAGGCATACTGGATGATTTTAGAATTTACGATTATGTTCTTTTGCCAGATGCAATTGAGAACTTATATGATTTGCCAACATCTGTTGAAAACAGCCGTAAAAAAGAAATCTTTCCAACTGAATCAATATTGTTTTCAAATTATCCCAATCCTTTTAACGCTTCAACTTTAATTACTTACGCAGTAACGAGGTATTCAAGAGTGAAAATTAATATTTACGATCTTCTCGGCGGAAAAATAAGATCTTTATTGGATGATGAAAAAGAGAAGGGAATTTATAATATTACATGGAATGGGAAAAATGATTTTGGTACGGTTGTCTCTTCAGGTATCTATTTTTGTGTGATGAACTGTGAGGGAAAATTCAGCAGTCTAAAATTACTTTTATTAAAATAGTGCGCGGGGTAATAAATGGCTGAAGTAAAACTGGTTAACATTTCAAAAATTTATGATGGGAAAAACAAAGCAGTCAGCGATGTTAATATTGATGTTAATGACAAAGAATTTGTTGTTCTTGTGGGACCATCGGGCTGCGGCAAAACAACTACTCTACGGATGATTGCTGGTCTCGAAGACATTAGTGAAGGCGAATTATATATTGATGGGAAGTTAGTCAATAACGTTTCGCCGGCACAGCGCGATATTGCAATGGTATTTCAGAATTATGCACTTTACCCGCACATGAGTGTGTTTGAAAATATGGCATTCGGATTGAAGCTGAGAAAATTTTCCAAAGCAGAAATAAAAGAACGGGTTGATTATGCCGCTAAAGTTTTAGGCATCGAAGATATGCTTGATAGAAAACCTAAACAGCTTTCGGGTGGACAAAGACAGCGCGTAGCAGTTGGAAGAGCAATCGTTAGAAAGCCGAAAGTATTTTTATTCGATGAGCCGTTAAGCAATCTTGATGCAAAACTGCGCGTGCAGATGAGAGCAGAGATATCCAGACTTCATCACAAACTCGGTGCAACAATGATTTATGTTACACATGATCAAACTGAAGCTATGACAATGGGCGATAAAATAGTTGTGATGAAAAACGGGGTGGTTCAGCAAATTGACAAGCCGCTAAATTTATATAACTCACCGGTTAATAAGTTTGTAGCAGGATTTATCGGCAGTCCGGCAATGAATTTTATTGAAGGGAAAATTATTGACAGCGGCGGATTGCAGTTTAATAGTAACGGCGGCAGTTTGCTTATTAAGTTCAATGATTTACAAACCGCCAGTCTCTTATCCCATAAATATAAAACTGTTTGGCTCGGTATTCGACCAGAAGATATTAGCTTGATGCCGGGTGAAAAATCCCACAAAATACGGGGTACTCTCGAATTGGTTGAGCCGATGGGAAACGAAGCGAATATTTATTTCAAAATTGATGATGTCCAGTTTGTCTGCCGGACAGTCACGGAAAATTTGCCAAGAGCTGGAGAGACAATCGATTTGTATATTAACAGCACTAAACTTCATTTCTTTGATAGAGAAAATGAGATGGTAATTAAATAATTTGGTCCTCAGAGGAGTTTTTAAAAAGCAGCACTTTAATTCAGTGTCTAGATTTTCTTTATCTTAACATTAAAAAAAATAAATCGTCATTTATTCACCTTTTGCTATGACTATAGATGAAATTTTAGAGCATGTCGTTAAAACAAAAGGTTCGGCTTTTTTTTATACGCCGTCTATTTACAAGAACAGTAAATCATTTTTTTTCGAGCGTCCTGAAAAATTCATTACTTCCCGAAGTCAAAGATCATTGCTTCCTGCTATTGAAAGATTTGATACATTAATTCAAAAAAACAACTTAGGCTATTGTTTGCTTAACTACGAAGCCGGATATTGTTTTGAAGAAAAATTAGAGAAAATATTAAGTGAAAATAATGAGCCGCTGTTTCGAGGGTTTATCTTTTTAAAAAATAAAGTTAAGGAAATCAGTTCCATTAAAATAAATTTCAGTAATTGTTTTAATAATTACAAGATATCGAATTTTCGAATATGCACATCAAGAAAAACTTACATAAACAATGTTAAAAAAATAAAGAAGTACATTGCAGAAGGGGATACTTATCAGGTTAATTATACGGTAACAGGCAAGTTTAAGTTTTCAGGTAGTTTGGCTGAATTTTTCAAATCGTTAATTTTTAATCAATCGGCAAAATATTCTGCATTCATAAACCTCGGAAATTCCGTGGTAATTTCCGCTTCACCGGAATTGTTTTTTCAGCAAACCGGTTTAACGATTTCTGTAAGACCGATGAAAGGGACAATTTCAAGAGATATAAATATTAACGCTGATATCGCAAAAGTCCATGAATTGTTGAACAGTGAAAAAGAGCAAGCAGAAAATATTATGATTGTAGATTTACTGAGAAATGATCTCGGAAAAATAAGTAAATACGGCAGTGTTAAGGTAAAAGAACTTTTCCGGATTGAAAAGTACGAATCATTGTATCAAATGGTTTCTACAATTGAAGCTCAGTTAAACAGTGAAACAAGATTGAGTCAAATTATAAAAAATCTTTTTCCTTGCGGCTCTGTAACCGGCGCACCCAAAATTAGAACAATGGAAATTATCAAAGAGATGGAAAAAAGAAACAGAGGTATCTATACAGGCACTATTGGTATTGCACGGAAAGATGAATGCGTCTTTAATGTTGCTATCAGAACTATTGTAATCGATAAAAATGGCAGCGGTAGGATTGGTATCGGCAGCGGGATTGTATGGGACAGCGATGCTGAAAAAGAATATTCGGAGGTTTTGTTAAAAAGTAAATTCTTAATTGAGTCACAAAAGGAGTTTTATCTGTTTGAAACGATGAAATTTGAGAACGGAAGAATTAAAGACTTTGAAAAACATTGTGACCGGTTAGAAAAATCAGCAGAATATTTCCTGTTTAGTTTTGACAAAAAAAAATTTCTGAAAGAAACACAACGGCAAATTGATGCTATCAAATCTTCATCACCTAAGCGTGTTAAAATTATTCTCGATAAAAGAGGCAACTTAGAATTTGTTATTAAAGAATACATCCCTGTAACCGGCAAAACAAATGTAATCATATCGAAAAAGCGTATATCAAGCAAAAATGTTTATCAATACTTCAAAACATCTAATAGAAAACTTTATGATGAAGAATATGCTAAGTATTCAAACAAAGGATTTTTTGATGTACTGTTTTTTAACGAAAAAGGGGAACTTGCAGAAGGAGCAATCACAAATATTTTTATAAGAAAAGGGAACGATTGGTTCACGCCGCCTATAAATGCCGGGATATTACCGGGAATAGAAAGAAGTAATTTTCTTGAGAACAACACGCAGGTCAAGGAACAAATTATAAGATTAGAAGACTTGTATGAAGCTGATGAAATTGTTTTGACAAATTCTCTTCGGGGTAAAATTGTAATTGATAATTTATGTTTTAATGAGAAGTCATTTAGGAAAGTAAGTTGAATTGGAATATTGTCCAAAGATGAGGTTGACCAGGAAGTAATGATTTTTTAAGAAAAGAACACGGATTATGCAGATTTCACTGATTTCCGCTGATTATTTAATTGAAAATTTCTTTTCGTCACCCTGGTTCTACTCGAGACTCCTCGGAGGATTAACGGAATGAAAGCGAGATTTTGCCTTGTAATCGTTGAAACATTATGTTAATTTTTTTATCTGCAAATGCAAAATGCAAATACCAATTTTTATTTTATAGCAGGAATTACTAACTTTACCAATCAAAAAATCATTTCCGTTTGATGAAAAAAATCTTTCTTTCAATTCTTTTGTTTGTCACTTTTTGTTCGGTTAAAGCACAGAATGCTGAAGAAGTTGGGCTGGTTTCCAGATTTGGTATTGCAGGCGGATTTTCTCCGGTTATCGTTTTTCCGAATTTGACTCCAATTAATAATGAACTCCAGCAGCTTGGCATAAGTGAGTTTTCTACTTCAGGCATGTTAAATTTCGGCGGAAGCGGATATGCGTATATAATGTTAGTCGATAATTTGAGGATTGGCGGCATCGGCTTCGGCGGAACTATTTCCCGCTCAAAAATTATTAACGGTTTTTCCAATGAAATTAATTATAATTACGGTGTAGGAGGACTTACAATAGAATATTCTTTACCTTTCATTAATAAGGTTGCTGTCTCTATCGGAACAATTATCGGCGCCGGCTCATCGAGTATTGAAGTCTACAAAAACAAATCCGATTTCTCATGGGATGGTGTTTGGGGCGAAACTTCTACGCAAAACATAAGTCGTAAAATGAGCAATACTTTTTTTACGATTGCACCGACTCTTAATGCCGATTTCCCCGTTACGAGATTTATGGCTTTGCGTCTTGGCATAGGTTACGTTTATTCTTTCAACGATAGATGGAAAGCCGATAATGATCAGTCTTTAACAAATGTTCCTTCCGATTTAAACAGCAAATCTTTTTTCATTCAGACCGGAATTTATTTCGGATTCTTTGCCTTATAATTTATGAGTGTAAATAAAATACTTGTCACAGGCGGCGCAGGTTTTATCGGTAGTAATTTTATTAATTATTTATTAGCCAATCGTGATGATGTCTTTGTAGTGAATCTCGATAAGCTTACTTATGCGGGTAACTTGGAAAATCTTAAACCTTCCGAAAACAAAAAAAATTATGTCTTTGTAAAAGGCGATATCACAAATAACGAACTTGTGGATTATGTTTTTAATAAATATGAAATAAAATATGTGATCAACTTCGCCGCAGAATCACATGTGGATAGAAGCATCCTCGGGTCGGAAGTTTTTTACAGAACAAATGTAATTGGAACAAATGTTCTGCTTGAGGCATCTCGCAGATATGAAATTGAAAAATTTATTCAGGTATCAACAGATGAAGTCTACGGCAGTCTCGGTCCTGAAGGTCTTTTTACTGAAAACTCTCCTCTCTCACCAAACAGTCCGTACTCATCCAGTAAGGCATCTGCAGATTTGATGGCTTTAGCATTTTTTCATACTTTTGGCTTGCCAGTTGTAATTACAAGGTGCTCAAATAATTATGGGCAGTATCAATTCCCGGAAAAATTAATTCCGCTGATGATAATTAATTCACTTAATAATAAAAAACTGCCGGTTTACGGAGACGGATTAAATGTGCGAGATTGGATTTATGTCTTAGATCATAACAGAGCAGTAGAAACAGTTTTGGAAAAAGGGAAACCCGGAGGAATTTATAACATCGGTGCTTCCCGCGAAATGAGGAATATAGATATAGTCAAATTGATTTTGAAAAAATTAAATAAACCCGAATCGCTGATCGAATTCGTAAAAGACAGACCGGGGCATGACAGACGCTATGCAATTGACTCTACCAAAATTAAAAACGAGCTTGGCTGGAAACCGGTTTATGTTTTTGAAGATGCAATTTCTGAAACAATAGATTGGTATATTAAAAATAAAGTTTGGTGGGAAAGAATAATTTCAGGAAATTATAAAGAATATTATAAAACTCTTTATGAAAACAGATAAATTAATTAACCGAATACCGGGGAAGCTTTTGTAACACAGGGTTCTACGGAGAACCACAGAGATTTAATTTTCCCTTTGCGGAACTTCGTATGAACTTTGTGAGACTTAGTGTAATTAAATTAGAATGTAAAAAAATGGTTCTGACTATGAAGAAAATTTTTGCCTTGTTACTTGTCGCTGTCTCTGCTTTTAATTTAAGGGCTCAAACAGAAAGTAAACTTCAAAATAATATCGGCAGCAATATCATTCAGCCGCTTGCGGTTACAATCGGCGGCAATTTTATAATTACCGGAACATTTACTGCCGCATCGGGCGAAAGAGTTGATCATTTTATTACAACGGTTTTTACACAGGCTCAGAGACAGCTAACCGCTTCTTTAAGTCAACTTGAATCCCTTGAAAAAGTGAAATCGGAAATTCAAAAATACCCGTTAAGAGGGATTACACTCCAAAGAGCAAACGGCGATAGAATAAATCTAGATTTATTAAAATTCAGACTTACAGGTGATTTCAAAAATAACCCTTATTTAATGAACGATGATGTTCTGATTTTCCCCTATTATGATTCGGGAAAGGATATTATTGACATAAGCGGTGCTGTAAATAATCCCACGCAATTTCAATTTATTGATGGTGATAAATTGAGCGATGCAATTTTGTTTGCCGGAGGTTTAAATGAAGCTTATGAAAATATTACTAAAGCGGAAATATCAAGACTTGATAAAACCGGCGATAAGGAAGATGTAATTACTGTTAGTATTGCAGATGATTTCAAATTACAAAGCGGCGACAGAATAAGAGTTCTTGCCGACGAAAATCAAAAGAGAAATTATAAAGTGCTGGTACTTGGACAGGTAACTTATCCGGGATTTGTTTATGTGAAAAAAGACGGAACGTATCTTAAAGATGTTATAGAAAAGGCTGGTGGATTTAAACCCAACGCCGATTTGTCGCGTGCAGAGGTAATTCGTGATTATAATTCTCTCGATATGCTTAAAAAATACCAGCTTGCTCAGAAGTTTAGAGAAAATCCAACAAGCCTTTTGCCGCCGGATGTCCAGCTAAAATTGAAACAGACGAAAGATTCATTGGCAATGCTTAGAACAGCAAATCTTACCGAGGAAGATTATCCGTTTTTTCAAGTAGATAATACACTTAGAATGCTGAAAAGTGAAAGTCTAGTTGACTTCACACAGTTGAATGATACAACATCCGATGCAAATAAATTTAGGGTTAAAGACGGCGATTTAATTTTAGTGCCGGATAAGTTTAATTATGTTTACGTTTTCGGACAAGTTATAAATAACGGGTATGTAAAATTCAGTCCTGGTAAAGATTACAAATATTACATTAACAAAGCAGGCGGTAAAACACAACTTGCCAGAGATGATGATGAAGTAGTTATAATTAAAGGAAAAGGCAAAAGCTGGATTACCGAACAGAAGGAAAAATTAAATCTGGAGCCGGGAGACTTTGTGTACGTGCCTAAAGATATTCCAAGAACTACGTGGTATTATATAGAACGGATTGGTGCCGTAACAGGAATTGTTGGAAGTGTAGCAACACTTTTATTCCTTTTGCGGATTGTGAGGTAAAAAACATTTACTATATTAATATAAAGTACATGGAATTAATATGATTGAAAACAGAAATTTTGATATTCTCGATTACATATTATTAATTGTTAAGAGGAAAAAACTGTTTATTTTTCTTACGATATCTTCGTTAATTCTGTCTTATCTTTCAATCTACTTTTTGATACCAGCAGAGTTTGATTCACGTTCTTTAATTGTAATTTCCGAAAGTGACCAAACAGGAGGTTTAGCTTCATTGATGAAAAGTTTCTCGAATCTACCAGTCAGTATACCTGGTTTAAAAACCGGTTCGGACCTTGATGTATTCACAACAATAATATACAGTAGAACTAATCTGGAGAAGGTTATTAATAAATTCGGATTATTTAAGGAATACGGATATAATACAATGGAAGAAACTGTTAAAGAATTGGCGAGTAATATTAAAGCCGATGAAACCAAAGAAGGTGCTTATGAAATAATAGTAAGAAACAGGTCCCCACAGAAAGCAGCCGAAATGGTAAATTATATAGTTGAATTGCTGAATCAAACTATGGTTGATTTAAATATTTCAAAGTCCCGTGATAACAGAATTTTTCTAGAAAAAAGATATGACGATATAAAAGAAAAGATGAAATTAGCTGAAGATTCACTTGTGTATTATCAACGGAAAAGCGGGATTTTATATGCTGAAGATCAAGCTAAATCGAGTTTTGAGGCATATGCGAAATTGGAGGCAGAGTTAGCGTCGAAACAAATTGAGTATTCCATTCTGAGTAAATTATATGGTGAATCATCTCCTGTTGTGGGAGCTGCCAGAATCTCCGTTCAAGAATATGAAGATAAATTAAACGCGATCAAAAGCGGTAAGGATAAATCGGGTGTAATACTTGCATTGAAAAATCTACCTCAAAACGCGATGAGCTATTTAAGACATTATCGTGATGTAGAGATTTATAATAAGATACTTACTTTTATAATTCCTTTATACGAACAAGCGAGATTTGAGGAACAAAAAAATGTTCCCGTTCTCAAAGTAATTGACAAAGGAATTCCTGCAAAGAAGAAGTCATTCCCCCCTCGAACAATATATACTCTTTTATTTACCGCTATTATTCTGATGTTTACAATTGGGGCATTAATTTTCAAGGAAAGAATCAGTAACTCTACCAATCCAAAAATTGTTTTGATTCGTCAAAGTTTTTTTAAAAAGCATTAAAAATATATTTAATAGTATCTTTGTGATTAAGTCATTCTTAGGAAATATATCCTCGGATTTGCTAAGGGGCGGTTGGGTTTTCATGCTTGAAGCATTAGCCGTATCTTTATTCATAGTCATAATACTTTTTACGCCGCTAGGAATTAAAGGTGTCATTCTTTTGTTTTTGCTGTTCATGACTATCTTGTTGTCATTAAACTTCAAATTGTCGTATTATTTTTTCCTATCACTGATTTTTCTACCGTATATATATATGCTGCATGAATCCGTTATGTTTACCGGTGTTCTGCTTTTAAGTGCTTTAATAAACTTTAAAGGAGATATCAAAAGCGAACTCAAAAACCCTTTAATCCTTTCTCTTTTTGCTTATTTATTAATGACTTTACCTTCGCTGATAAATACATCTGCACCGTTGCTCAGCATTATGGATTATTCAAATCTCATTGCAATGGTAATCGTTTTTTTTGTTACTATACTCGGTTTCAATGATATAAAAGATATAAAGAAAGTGTTTTACTTTTTTATTGTTGCTGTGCTGTTACACAGTTTCTATGTTTTATATTTGGGTTTAACAACAGGTAAAAGGGTATTTGGAATTCTAAATGTTTATTATATCGACTTTGCAGGGCTTGGCGGAGTTGTTTCTTTAATCTTGCTAATATATTTAAAAGGATTAAAAAGAATTTTTGCAGGAATTGCTTTTATAATTATAACTGTTGGCTTAATCCTAACTCAGACAAGAAACGCTTGGCTTTCCTTCGGCTTTGCAATTATTACGCTTTTGATTTTTCTCATTGTTAATGCAAAAAAATATCAAATTAAAAGAATATTTGCAGTTACATTTTGGGTTGTTTCAGTAGGTACGATCGGCTTTACTTTTTTTATTGCCGAAGATGTTAATAGCAATGTCACTCAACGTCTTGAGATTTCCAAACAAACAACGGTTCTGAATGTAGATGATCCTACAAATATCGGTGGAAATTCTTTTGTGTCGAGGGCTTTCATTTGGCACACTGCTGTTATGGCTTTTTTGGAACATCCGGTTGTTGGAATCGGGGTATACGCTTTTAGATATGTGTCCAAGATGTATTACAAGATCCCAAAAAGTTTTTATCTTCTGTATGTTGAACATAATACTCCGCATGTAACTTATCTGCAGGTTTTAACGGAAACAGGAATAGTCGGATTTATATTTTTTATAATATTTATTATTGCGGTAATAAGACTATTGTTCAGGACATCCAAACTTCCAAAAAATTCCGACGAAGCTACGATTACTCTTATGATAAATTGGTCTTTGATTTACATTATTTTTTCAATGTTTATGACAGAATCTTGGTTATACGGTCAATATATTATGTGGTTTGGTGTTTTGCTGGGATTTTTAGTAAAAAATTATAAAATATTAACTAATAGTTGAGTAATCAACTAATGCAGGCTCCATCCGATAATAAAAATTCGTTGTGGTTATCAACGCAATTTATTCTTTCCTTAGTTTTTTCACTTGTGACTTTAAAATTGAATATTAGTCATTTTGGAAATGAAATTTTTGGAATCTGGATAGCAATAGCTTCTATTTGGGGATTTAGTTTTGTCTTAGATTTTGGTTTTGGAACAGCAGTTGTTAAATACGTTGCTCAATATTCAGTTATTGAAAAAGAAAAAATTAATAAATTATTATCATCAAGTTTTTTTGTTTTTCTATTTATTGGTCTGTCAATATTTATTATAGGTAACCTTGCAGCATATATTTTCTACTTATCTAATAAAAATTTGGTACCTGCAAATCTGGTTAAACCATTTACAATAACTTCAGTAATACTAGGAATTTCGTTTTATATCCAATACTTAGTTTCTTTTTTTAAAGCTGTATTTGAAGGGCACAGTAATTTTGTATTATCAAGCAAGCTTATTTTAATGCAAAATACATTAGTTTTGTTTGGAATAATTCTTATTAGCATACTTAAACTAAATATTATTTCTCTTGCCGTAGTTTATCTGTGTACCACTACAATAGCGCTTGTATCATATATTTTAATTTTTATAACAAAACTAAAGAAATACAAAATAAAATATTCATTATTTGATTTTAGACAAGTCAAAGAAATCATTGGCTTCAGCCTCTCGGTTCAGAGTATGTCTATCTTTAATTCTTTAATTGATCCTGTTATTAAATATATGATAAGTTATTATTATAATATTGGTCTTTTGCCAGCTTATGAAATAGCGCGTAAGTTTGCAGTGGCTATTTCAGGTTTATTTTTTAATGCATTTAAAATTGTATTGCCCAAGGCAAGTGCCTTACTCGATAAATCTCAACTTGTAGACTTTATAAATAATGATTTAGTTCGGTTTTGCAGATTAGGTATAATTTATTCCGGGATTACATTTGGTATCTTTTCACTCCCAATTGTAATGTTAATTCATTACTTCTTCGGTATAAAAGAAGCAATACTAATATTTATTATTTTATCACTTCCAGAATCAATAAATAATTTTGGATACGCAACATACAATTTTCTTTTAGGAGTGGGTAGAACATATTTTTTAGCAGGTCTTCAATTCATCAATCTTTTAGTAGTTGCTCTATTTCTTTTTATTGGGTTTAAAATCTTTCAAAATCCGTTTGGACTTTTAGGATATTTTGTATCTGTTTTAATTGGAAATACTTTAATGGTTCTTTATTTGCATAGAAATTGGAAAATTAATTTGTTGGATTTCATTCACAAAGTAAAATTATACAAACTATTAATGTTAATTTTTCTGCTTGTATGTGTTATGGTCACGAATTATTATAATTTAATTAATCTTTACATACTTTTTATATTTTTAAGTGCGGTTTCATATTTTATATTTAGATCAGATTTTAAAATTTATTTCAAATTATTATTTGCTTCACTCCGCGAGAAAGTTGTAGCAAAAATATTCTAATGCTTGGCATAGAGTGATATAAAGGAGTACAATGAGCTTATCAAAAAAAATATTAAAAAAGATTTATATAAAATGTTACCAATTGAAAAGGGTAATACTTCCGTTAAGGTACCCTAAAAATCCTGACGGAAAAGTTCTTATTCATTTGGGATGTGGTGATATTAACAGTCCTGAATATATTAATGTGGACAGTAGGTTTTTTACCCATATTCATCATGTTAGTAATGTAGAAAAGCTAAGTTTTTTTAAGAACAATTTCGCAGATCTGATTTATACGTCGCATACATTGGAACATATACCCATGGAAAAGGTACCTGGGGCTATTGAGGAATGGAAAAGAGTTCTTAAACCTGGTGGTGTACTTAGGATTTCAGTACCGGATTTTGATAAGATCATAAATATTTACAATGATAATGCTAAATCTATTGAGGTAATATGGCGTCC
This sequence comes from Melioribacter roseus, assembly GCA_020722085.1. Lineage (GTDB taxonomy): Bacteria > Bacteroidota > Ignavibacteria > Ignavibacteriales > Melioribacteraceae > Pyranulibacter. The sequence goes on along the minus strand of DYLN01000013.1, from coordinate 8,762 downwards.
TTTATTGGGAGGGCAAGAATATAAAGAGAATTTTCACTTTGCTATATTTAATTATAATTATTTGGAAAAATTATTATTAAATGCTGGTTTTACTAAAGTATTTTCATGGAACCCCATGAATGTTGAGAATCATGAATTTGATGACTGGGCTTCAACTTTGTTTGAGGTTAATGAAAAAAAATATCCGATAAGCTTGAATATAGAGGCAGTAAAATAAATTTTAGGATTTCTATCTATGCAAAAGAAACCTCTAGTTTCTGCAATCGTTTCAACATATAACTCCGAAAAATTTATTCGAGGAAAAATTGAAGATCTATTGGGACAGACAATCATAGAAAAGATGGAAATCATAATAGTAAACAGTGGGTCACAACAAAATGAACATGAAATTATTAAAGAATATTTAGATAAGTATAATAACATAAAGTACATAAGAACTGAAGAAAGAGAGACTATTTACAAAGCATGGAACAGGGGAATTAAAATTGCGGAAGGTGAATTTATAACAAATGCCAATACCGATGACAGATTAAGAAAAGATGCTTATGAAATTTTATCGAAAGCACTTAATGAAAATCCCGATGTTGCTCTTGTTTATGCCGATCAATATGTAACTAATGAACCCAATAAACCTTTTGCGGATGTTAACAAAAAGAAAATAGAAAGACTACCGGATTTTAATTATGTAGTTCAGCTTGACCGGTGTATCGTTTATTCACAGCCTATGTGGAGGGCTTCGCTGCATTTTGAAGACAATATCTGGTTTGATGAAAATCTTGAAATTTGTGGAGACCATAAGTTTGAACTGCAAATTTCACTTAAATATAGGATGCTGCATTTAAATGAGGCCCTCGGTACTTTCTATTTGGATGACAAAAAGAATAATAAATCTCATATAAATCTCGAATTGGTTGCAAAGGAGATGCATTCATTTACAACCTCGTATATGAGAACCTACCTTCAAATGTTATCTCATGCCGAAAAAGAAAAATTGCTGAAAAAGTTTTTTATTTATACAAAAATTCCTATTCCTATATTTTTAGTTTTGATCAAAGCCAAACTGTTCTTTCCACACAAAAAGCATGTTTTTTTATTGGAATTCACTTATCTATTTACCTCTCTTATTTTGGAGTATTTGAATAGATACGAAGATGCTATTAATGTTTGCCACAAATTTTTAAATAGAAGAAAATCAGAAAGGATAAAAGAACAGTTACAAAATCTTAATAACATTAAAAAAACTGATTAATAATATAGTTATGGATGGAAAGAGAATTCTATTTGTGGATCATGATCCTAATATATCAGGTTCTACTGTTAGTATGCGGTATTTAATTGATGGATTTTCTAAAAAAAAATTTGATATAGTTCTTGTGACTCCGAAAAATGAAAATGCACGCAGTTTTTTCAAAGGATACAAGATTGACTTTGTAAACTGGAAATACAAAGTCGAACTTGGATTGCATTTTACTAATGAAAATAATCTCTTTTCATTAAGAGGAATGAAAAATATTATTAGACTTATTGTAAATATGATTAAAGGATGTCTATTGGCATATGTGTATATCAAAAAGATTAAGCCGGATATTATTTATATAAACGAATATGTACTTTCACAATTCTCATTTGCTGCGAAAATATCTAATATACCGGTAGTTACTCACATTCGAAGTCCTTTCATAAAAGGTACTTTTGGTATAAGGAGATATCTGTTTTCAAAATATTTAAAAACTTTTAACAATTTTATTTTTGCAATCTCCGAATATGAAGCTAATCAGATTTTGATGAATGTTAGTAACTCAAAAAATAACATCAAAGTTGTACGTGAATTTTTAGATGAGGACGATTTTCAATTGTCCTCGGATAAAAACATTTTAGATTCTCTATCAATTCCATATAACAATAAGGTAATATTAAACCTCGGTGGTATAGAGCCTATTAAAGGGACGTTGGAAATCTTAAAAGCTTTCTCCAAACTCTGTAATACTCATAGTGACATTCATTTAATCAATGCCGGTCCTATCAAAAATAATCCAGATTATAATCAACATTGTTATAATATAATTAACGACAATAACCTTCAGGGGAAAATTAGTATTTTAAATTTTATTGAAAATGTCCATCAACTTATTGGTTGTTGTGATATTTTGGTCTCGGGATTATCTAATTCTCATTTTCCAAGACCGATTATAGAAGCCTGGGCACAGAAAAAAGCTGTTATATCATCTGATACATTTCATGTAAAAGAATTCCTTGAAGATGGTGTTGACGGTTTGCTTTACAAAGTTGGTAGTGAGGATTCGCTTGCAGATAAAATTTCAATGTTATTACGAAATAAAAGATTGCTTAACACAATAGGTGAAGCCGGATTTAGAAAAGCGAGAATTATGTTTTCAGCGGAGAAAAATATTAACGAAATTTTGAATTATTGTATTACACTTGTATAATCAAGGGCTTTTGTAAATGGGAAAAAAAGTTTGCGGCGTTGTTATTCTTTACAATCCTAATTACGAAGTAATTGAAAATATCAATACATACCTAAATCAAGTTGACCTACTCTACGTGATAGATAATTCTGAAAATGTTAATTGCGAAATTGTTAACAAAATTAAATATTTGGACAAAGTTAAATACATTTCATTTAACAAAAATCTGGGCATCGCAAAAGCCCTCAATATTGCAGCGGAAACTGCTATTGAGAATGGATATCATTATTTACTTACAATGGATCAGGACAGTAAAGCTCCTTTAAATTTAGTAAGTGCTTGTGTCTCTATTTTTGAAGGAAGTAATAATGTTGGATTAGTTACACCCTTACATGCACATAAATACGGTACACATATTAAACCCATCGGCAAAACTGAAAAAGTAACAATAGCCATGACTTCCGGAAATTTGATTTCTTTAGATGCTTATAAAAAAGTAGGCGGTTTTGATGAAGATTATTTTCTTGATTACATTGATATCGAGTATTGTTTTAAATTGCATTTGCATCACTATGATGTAATTCGAATAAATGATTTAGTCCTTGCTCATAATGAAGCAGCATTTACGGAGATTAGTATATTTAATAAAAAAGTCCATCCGCACAACCATAAACCTTTTAGGTGGTATTACAAAACTAGGAACATACTTCTACTTAGAAAAAAATATAAAAATATTTTTCCGGAATTATTAAGGGATGAATTTAAGACATATTATTGGATGATTATTCGACTAATTTTATTTGAAAAATACAAAGTTCAGAAAATGAGAATGATTCTATTAGGGTGGTGGGATTATTTGAACAATAGAAAGGGGAAAAAATTCTGAAACGCAAGTTATATAATTTCTATTTTTAAGGTAATTCTAAGTTCCATAAATATTTTTACTAATATACTATTTACGCGGATTGATAGTAGAATGACAAACTTGCTTTTGGTAAAGCTGTCTAAATATGATTCCTTTTTTATCTCATTATCAATGCATGATCGAATTTTCATCTACAATAAGCGGAAATGAATGTGAGTTTTGTTAATGAATAGTCCTATAAGCGTTCTGATTGATGAAGGAAGATCTTCCGTTGGTATGCCGACGGGCATTGGCCTGCAAGCAATAAATCTTCATAAACATTTAAAAAAATATTGTAACTGTAAAATCTCGGATTACGAGGCGATGAAAATTCTGCCAAAAGGAATAAGAAAATTCAGCCTGGATGCGTTAATAAATATTTTAGCATTGTTTCAAAAATATGATATTGTTCATTATCAAAATAATTATGTACCGCTCTTGCGGGGTAAAAGCAAAAAGATCGTAACTGTACATGACTTAGGAGTTTTTTTGTTCCCTGAAACAGTTCCATTTATTTATGTAAAATATAATCAACATTCAATTAGAAAAATCTCTCAAAGAGCTGATTGTATAATCACTCCCTCGGAAACAATTAGGAAAGAATTTCTTGAAATGTTTCCGAATACCAATCCGGCAAAAGTTGTTTGCTGTAATGATGGAATCAGAGATATATTTTGGAATTACGGAGGTTCGGAAAAAACACTTCTGGAAAAATTTAAAATTCAGCCGTACTCATATTTTTTCTTTCTTGGCAGTTTGTCTCGAAGAAAAAATTTAAAGTTTACTTTGGAATCTTTTATAGAAGCCAAGAGAAAAAATCTAATTGAAAAAAACACAACGATGCTTCTTGGCGGACAAAAATGGTGGGGCGCTGCCGATTTTAAGCATTTATTGCATGATGATTTTGGCATAAAAACGCTGGGATATTTAACCGATGAGGATATTGTTACACTCTATAAATACTGCAAAGCTTTTGTATTTCCATCCTTATACGAAGGATTCGGAATCCCGATTATAGAAGCAATGAGTCAAAATACCCCAATTATTATTTCGAATATTCCTACAAGCAGGGAGTTAAACTCAAGACATAATAATCAAATGTTATGTTTCGAATTAAATGATAAAGATAGCTTTATTGAAAAACTTGTTGAACTTGACAAAAATCATTTTTCAGTAAGAGAAAATCTGAATTACGGCGATATCTCGATGTATAATTTTGACAATATTGCCAAAGAACATCTTAAGATTTATTCCAGAGTTTTGGAAGAAGCTAATTGATTATCAATTGAGTTACTTATATTCTGAAGTTACGCAAAGATAAAAAAAGGAATAAATTTGTAGGAACAAAAATAGGACTGGAGATGAACAAAGAATTATTAGAGTTGTATTCTGATTATCTGTTAAGTTCGTTTTCATATACCACAGCTACAGGATTATCAATAATGACAGAAGGAGAAATAAGCCACGATAAGATAACAAGGTTTTTAAGTGGGAATGAATTAGGTTCAAAAGAATTATGGAAGTTAGTAAAGCCGATAGTTAGAAAAATAGAGACAGAAGATGGAATAATAGCAATAGATGATACCATCGAAGAGAAACCATACACTGAAGAAAATGAAATAGTAAATTGGTATTATGATCATAGAAAAGGAAGATCAGTCAAAGGAATAAATCTAATAACGGCATTATATGTTAATGATAAAGGGAAGGTTCCAATAAATTATTCAATAGTTAAAAAGACGAAATTGATATATGATGAGAAAAAAGAGAAAGTCAAAAGAGTAAGTGAAGTTACAAAGAATCAAATGTATCAAAAGATGTTGGATCAAATAGCGAAGAATAAAATACAATTTAAGTATGTAATAAACGATGTTTGGTATGCTTCAGCAGCTAATATGGCTTATATAAAGAAAAAATTAGAAAAAGAATTCATAATGCCAATCCTGACTGCCGTCAGGCAAGTAAAGACAAATCGAAAAGTTGCATTCAGTCGAAAGGATAAGATATACGAAAAGTATGTTACAGTAAGCTCGCTTGAATTAAAAGAAAACACCATAAATAAAATCTACTTAGAAGATGTTCCATTCGAGTTATATTTAGTAAAACAGGTCTTCAAAAACGAAGATGGTACAGAAGGTGTTTTATATTTAGTAACAAGTGATAAGACATTAACATATAAACAAATTACTGAGTTCTATCAAAAACGATGGAAGATAGAAGTATATCATAAGTCCTTAAAGAAGAATGCTTCTTTATATAAGTCTCCGGCGAGAATGGTCCGGACTCAGAGTAATCATATCTTTGCATCTATATTTGCATTTTACAAACTTGTATACTGTTTTTAGGTATATTGGAATGCATGAGTATGAAAACAAAATTAAATCACTTTGCAATAAAGGCAAGAATTTATGAAAAAGCTATTAAGGTAGCTTATGAAGAATTACAGCAAGTCAATCAATTATCTTTTGAATTTGCTAAATAACCTTTTTGCGTAACTTCAGTTATATTTTTAAAAATATTAGATTGTTATAATGCGAATTGCTATTGATGCTACTGTTCTTGATAGAGGTTTAACCGGCACTGGACGTTTCTTGTATAATATTCTTAAAGAACTTCCAAACCGGGACAAACAAAATGAATACTATTTAATAACCGGTTCCAACTTAGATATTGATAAAAATTTCTATAAGATTATATTTTACAAACAAAATTTAATTCCTTACAAATTGTTCTCACCATTTTGGTTTAATTTTATTTTACCAAAATTGCTTAAGCAAAATAATATCGAACTTCTTTTTGCACCTAATGTTTTATTGCCTTTAATAAATCTTAACGAAATTAAAACGGTAACCGTTGTTCATGATATTATTTTTAAAATCTATAAAGAATATTATCCGCTTTCTTATCGAATCTATCTTTCCGCATTCCTGCCGCAAGCATTAAAAAAAACTGATGTGGTTGTTACCGTATCTGAACACTCAAAAAGTGATATCATTAAGTATTATAAAATTCCCTCGGAAAAGATAGAAGTTGTATATAATACTGCTAGTGATAAGTTTAATAATTCAACTATTAACCATACTAGATTACCTGAATCAATAACTGCTTTAGATTTGCCGCAAAAATATATTTTATTCGTTGGTGCAATTGAAAAACGAAAAAATATTTTTGGACTTCTGCAAATAATTGATATGCTTGTATCTAAAGGAAGTAACTTGAAACTAGTTTTGGTAGGAAGGTCGGGTTACGGATACAATCAAATATTACCGGAGATTGAAAAAAGGAAGGATTCGGTAAAATATTACGGCTTTTTAAACGATCAAATGATATCCATAATCTATAAATTTGCATTTGCATTTATTTTCCCTTCTTACTATGAAGGATTTGGTATACCGCCTTTGGAAGCGATGCAGTGCGGAATCCCTGTATTAGCTTCGAATACTTCTGCATTGCCAGAGGTAATTGGTAATGGAGGGATTATTCATAATCCGACTGATTACGATAGTTTTGTCGGTGACATTTTGAAACTTGAAAATGATTCGAACTTTTATAACTTGATGAAGGAAAAAGCTTTGGAACAATCGAAAAGAATTAATATCAAAGATTCGACTCAAAAGCTTGTAAGCATTTTTAATAAATTTTTGTAATTCATTTTTAGGAACTGGAATTAATGTCAAAAATGAAAATACTTTTAGTAATAACTAAATCTGATATTGGTGGTGCTCAAGTTTTCGTAATTAATCTAGCGCGTTCGTTGAGAAATTTAGGATATGATGTTGAAGTAGCTGCTGGGGATGGAGATTATTTATTTGAGGAATTAAAAAAATACAATGTATCTTATCACTATTTAAGATCCCTGAAGAGAGATTTTAATGTTTTTAATTTATTCTATTTTGTCTGTGATTTATATAGGCTTATAAGATCAAAAAAATATAACATTCTTCATCTCAACAGTTCAAATACTTTAATTGGTGCCATATCTGCAATTTTTTTAAAGCAGCGGCCCAAAATTGTATTTACTTTTCACGGCTTATCGTTTTTAGACAAAAATTATGAAATGAATCCTTTTTTCAGATTCTTGTCAAAAATGTATTTCAAAATGTTTTTAACAATTGTAGATAAGCCCGTATTTGTGAGCAACACAAACTTGAAGGAATCAATAGAATCTTCCATTGTTGATAAAGGCGATGTAATATACTATGGTCTGGAAGAAAATAATATGGAATTTATTAATGGAAAAGAGGCAAGAAATTATCTTTCTGGACTATGCCTTACAGATTTATCTGAGGTTTTTTTGATAGGTTCTGCAGGGAGATTAGCATATCAAAAAAATTACGATTTCTTAATAAAAAATTTCAAGCAGATAAAAGAAAAAATTCCAAATGCAAAAATTATTATCGTTGGCGATGGTCCCTATTATGAAAGATTTAAAAATGAAATAATGACGCAGGGAATTCAAAATGATTTCTTTCTGGTAGGAGCTATTAAAAATGCTTACAGGTATATTAAAGCGTTTGATGTTTTTACTTTACCTTCCCATTACGAGGGACTTCCAATAAGTCTTATCGAAGCGGTTTTAGCAGGGGTGCCAATTCTTGCTAGTGATGTAGGGGGAAACTCAGAAATTGTGAATTCACAGCAGCTATTTAAGTTAGGTGATATAAACGATTATATGAACAAACTATTAATCATTCAACAAAACCCTTTGCCGATTGTCGAGAGCAATTGTCGATTAAAAATTCACTTTTCTTTAGATGGTATGGTTAAAAAATATAAAGAATTGTACGAACAATTATGTACGAAATGATCTTGCCAATTCAATAAAAGCAACATCCCCTCTTGCACTTCCTTTTTGATAAAGTGTATTGCTTCCAATTATTATACAGGTAAATTTTACCTGTAAGCCAGGTAAATATTACCGATATAAAAACCGGATAATTTGAAAACAACACTTATTCAAGGATGGCATGATTATTGGTTTACTATTCATAGTTTTGATAAAACCTGTCTTTTTACTGATTTGCTGTTCTTTCCAAACAATTTCAACAATAAAAAAAGGAGGAGGTATGGAAAAGTTTAAGGTTTTTACCACATATTTTTTCTTATTTCTTCTCTGTTTATCAAAAATCTCATTTGCTCAAAAAATAGATAAATCTAATTCAGCATTAGCCATAAATTATGTCTATTTTGACGCATCCAATAATTCATATCATTTCGGTTATGCAAATAATGACGTTTATGAATATCGATTGTTAAATGGTTCCTTGAATGGTTTACGCGCTTACGACAAAACATTTGGCGAATATTTTTTACCAAGTAATTATGGGGGGGCAGTTGTAAAGTTCAACAATGACATTACATATCCTTGGAATGCTGGTGTATTGGTTCAGCGTAAAATGGAATTTCAAGTTGTTTAAGTAAGGTGAAAAATC
>DYLN01000111.1 GCA_020722085.1 Melioribacter roseus | reverse complement strand
AGTTGGTTAGAGCAGTGGAATCATAATCCACGTGTCGGGGGTTCGAATCCCTCCCTCGCTACGAATAAACAAGGAGAAGTCATGTATTCATTTATAATTTTAATTTCAATAATAATCTCTTTCCTTTTAATTGTTGCTGTTTTGATGCAGGCAAGCAAGGGTGAAGGATTAGCTGGTACTTTCGGCGGTGCGGCTAATTTTGGAACGATGTTCGGTACGAGAAGAACTGCCGACTTTTTAAGCAAGGCAACCTGGTGGCTTGGAGGTGCTCTTTTGATTTTGGCTTTGATTGTCAATTTATTTTTTCTTCCTGGAGTTGAAGGCGGCACAAATCGTGAAAGTATAATTCAAAGTTCTTCACAGCAGCAGACTGTTCCTGCAACTCCTGTACTGCCGCAGCAAACAGTTCCTTCTCAGCAGAACCAAAATTCAAAATAAAAAATTTGGAGCCTCCTATCGGGAGGCTTTTTAATCATGCCAAACTAATTTGTTCAATTCATTTAATCCTTCTTTAAAATGAAAAAGTATATTAAACCTGTCAAAGCCTACAAAAATCTTGAGTTTTTAAACTCTGCCGATGCAAGAACAGTAAGAATACTGTCGGAATTTTACGAACCCCAATCGCGTTTCAGAAAAAATCACATTGTTGATACGATTGTTTTTTTCGGATCGGCAAGACTTGTTTCTCTGAAGGAAGCGAAAGCTAAGCTTCGCGAAATAAAAAGGAAACAAAAGAACGGCAGAATAAAAAAAGATGAACTTCACAAAGCAGAGAAACTGTTAGAAATGTCACGGTATTATGAAGATGCTGTCGAATTATCACGAAGGTTGACTGAATGGTCGATGAATTTGCCTGCCAATAAAAAAAGAAATGCTTCCGAGCATCAAAAGCCTGGAAGCGGTAAAAGGTTTATTATTTGCAGCGGAGGAGGACCTGGAATAATGGAAGCGGCAAATAAAGGTGCACGTCTTGCCGGCGGTGATTCTATTGGGATGAATATAAGCATTCCGTTTGAACAGTCTGTAAATCCCTACGTAAAACCTGAATTGGCTTTTGAGTTTCATTATTTTTTTATGAGGAAGTTTTGGTTCGTTTACCTTGCTAAAGCACTAATAGTGTTCCCCGGCGGATTTGGCACACTCGATGAGTTTATGGAAGTGTTGACCCTTTTGCAAACCAAAAAAATAAAAAAAGAAATGAAAGTAATTGTATATGACGAAAAATACTGGCGCGAGATTATTGACTTCGATGCACTAATTCAGCATGGCACAATAAACAAAAAAGATCTTAAGCTATTTGACTTTTGTAATACGATTGATGAGGCTTTTCAAAAAGTGACGGCACATTTTGCGAAGTACTATTCGGATTAAAAATAAAAAACCCCGCTTTGATCCCGGGGTTCTTTCAAAAAAATCTTTTCGGGGAAATCACATTGGACACATTGTAAATTTATTTTTCTTTTTGCTGCAAAATGAGCTCTCGCGAGGCTCTTCTCTTTGCTTTAATTAAATCCATTCTTTTTTCGATAGAAGGTTTTACATAGAACGTTCTTTTTTTGTATTCTTTAAGAATGCCGGAACGTTCATATTTTTTCTTAAAGCGTTTTAAAGCTTTATCGATGTTTTCACCATCCTGAATGGTAATACCTATCAAACTATTTCACCTGCCTTATAATGTTTTAAAATTTTTGTGCGTAAAGCTATGAATCTAAACCGAAATTAGCAAATTTTTTATTCTTCTGACTTAGGTGTAATTACAAGCACAGGACATTTGGCGTATCGAATAACTTTTTCTGCTACGCTGCCCAATAATGTATGCAGAATTCCCGTTCTGCCGTGTGTCGCAAGAACAATAAGATCGGCGTCTATTTCTTTGGAGTAATTTACTATTTCTTCGTAGTCGATACCTTTTTTTAGTACTTCTTTAATTTGAACAGATGAATCTTCTCTTAGAATTGCCGCTGTTTGGTGTAATTGTTTCTTAGCGTGTTTTTCCATTGATTTCATTATTTCATCTTCCGACACATCAAGAGACCTAACAGCAAGAAACGGCGGAGTTTTTTCTAAAACATAAATAAGATGAATAGCTGCATTTCTTCTTTCTGCAAAATCTCTTGCATATTCGAATGCCGAATACGATAGTTTGCTGAAATCGGTCGGTACAATAATATTTTTTATGTTGAACATGAAGGCACCTATAAGATTCTTTAATTAACTGAAATTTAGTCTTTATCAGATAATTATTCCATTAACTACGGGAGTTTGTCCTCGTATAGAGTCGCAGAAGAAACCGTTAATAACAGCATATTTGATTTTATTCTTTTGACTAATAATTAAGTTTGCAGGTTTTTCTCTTTTAATTTCTGGTTGGAAATTTTTTTTCGTAATGATGTTTACAGGCAGTGCAACATAGTCAACATCAGGAAAAAAGTTTTTTGTCTTTACATAACCAAAACCTTCGAATATTAAATTTCCGAGAAATTCAGAAGTCAGATTTTTTTCATCGTCTATTGTTGTCGGATAAATTTTAGCCGGCATTACTAAATGATCTTTTAGGTCGTATTCTTCATGACCGGAATAAACGGAAAGATCCCCTATATCTTTTATGATACCGTTGTAGTAAAAAAAATTTTTGCCGGCGTCGTAAGATTCCTCACGATTTACAGCAATGTCAACAGTATACTTTTTTCCCTTGTAAAGCAGATCAAGTTTTCTTAGAACGAGATCAAAAAAAGTTTCTTTGTTTTCGGGAATAGAGAAATACAACTGAGGATCAACGGTTGAATATTCTTCATCTGCAATAATCTCAAAAGAGCGGAGCAGAGAGATAAAGTTTAGCTTTCTGACAAATGACTTATTTTTGTCGTTTTGCCAGCTTCCCGATTCTATAAGAATTGTGCTGAAACCTGATCTGGTAAAATTGTCTCCGAAAGAGCGCGGTTCAAATTCATCTTTGTAGCGCGCAATATGACCGGGAATATGCTTAGCGAGAGTCTCGTGCAATTTTGCTATTACCTGCATTGCTTTTTTTCTTACATCGCTGATAGAATTCTTGTAGTCTTCGGGCGGTGCCAAAAAGGAAACAGCAGAAGCTTTATTGGTATTGCCTGCCGAATAGTAGTTATTTTGGTCATGAAGATTAAATGCAAATTCCGGTTTAATTTTTTCTACAGTATTTTTTAGAATGGATGATTCGATTGTCTGCGTACTTTGGTAATCCCTGTTTATGTCGATTTGAAACGCATTTTCTCTTTGAAAATTTTCCGCTCCGTCAGGATTAACCATGGGGATGAAATATAATTTTAGTTTGTTTAAAACAAATTTTCTAAACTCATTATATTCATCATCTGCAGTTAAAAAGTTGAGCACATCAAAGATTGCTTTTGTGGCTGTTGGTTCGTCGCCGTGCATTTGAGACCATAAAGCTATGCTTGTAGTGCCCGTTCCAATTTCAATTAAATATATTTCTTTACTGTTAAGCGACTTGCCAAGCTCCTTAACGCTGATGTTATTTCGCTGCGATAATTCATATACAGACTGTTTCAAATGTTCATGTGGTATAATTCTCGACTGGAATTTTTCCCAAATGTAATTTTGATACTCATTAAATAAAAATTGAAAGAGATAATCTTTTCTCACTTTGTTACCCGGATAAAAAGTGGATGAAACAAAATATTCTTATAAGCAAGATAATTTTTTAGGAAGGATCAAATCAATTAAAAGTTCAGTTTAGTACATCACGCCTAAATTCAGAGAAATATAAACGCCGCCTAAATTGTTTCTGTATCTGTTTTCAAGATTTTCCACGCCGCTGCCGAATAGATGAATATAATAATATCTAAAATTTAGTCCAATCAAATTAGATTTATTGGTTCCGAAATTCGCGCCGAAACCAACATAACCTCCGGCAGCAATTCTACTCACAGCATCGCCGAAAGCAGAGAAGTATTCTTTATTGTAAGGAGTTGTCATAACTAAGGAGGGACCTGCGCCTGCACATATATATGGTCTAAGATTGTCGGTCAACGATTCTCTGAACAATCTGAATTGAAGTCCGAAGTTTAACGGAACCAAGAACACTCTGTTTTTTTTGCCAAAGACTATAGTATTTCCGAAATAGTCAATATATTCAACCTCGCGCTCATCTTTGGATTCGGAGAAAGAAATGTCTACAAAACCGGTGATAGTTTGATTAAAAGCTTTTCTGTAAAAGGTTCCAAGTCCAAATCCACCATCACCGAACATGAAATCAACTCCCCATGCATTTGGAGGGAATACTTCGGGGGGCTTTTCGGGCGCTAATTTCCCTATTTTTTGAGCATCGATAATAACAAACGGAATTATGAAAAGCATCAATAATAATTTTTTCATTTTTTTACTTTTTCTCTTAAGTTGTTACTAAAAAATAAATATTATCATATAAAATCAACACATAAAATTAGCAATAATTTCTTTATAATAAAGTCGATTACGGAACCCAATGCCTGTTAATTTAGAATTAAAAATTGCAATGCATTCTTTTGAGGGAATAGAAAAACTGCTTGCAGAAAATAACATAAAGAAAGAAAAATTAGTAAAACAAAAAGATATTTATTACAAAAACAAGAATTCACTTCTGAAGCTGAGAATTGAAAATAGGAAAAATTTCCTTATTAAATATAATAGAGATGAAAAACGAAAAAGATGGAGCGATTATCAAATATTGGAATTAAAAGGTGAAAATGTAGGAAATTATCTTTCACAGATTTTTACCGTAACGGCGATTGTTGAAAAGACGAGAAAATTATATTTATATAAAGATACAAGAATACATCTCGACATAGTTAAAAAACTCGGAAAATTTTTAGAACTGGAAACCGTTGTAACAAACAATAAACAAAAAGCCGAAAGAGAATTTAATGAAGTAATTGCGTTGCTGAAATTAGACACATCAAAACAAATCAGAGCAGCTTATAGAGATTTGCTATTAACAAAATATAAATGAAAAACGACAGACGAAATGCTTTTCACGAAACAAAATATTGAGTCTATTAATCTAACAGAGATAATAGATAAAAAAATTTCAGAAGGAAAAATTGATTCGTTTCTGCTTATTTACCCCACCAACCGGAAAATACGTGATCTTAAGAAAAAAATAATTTCCGCATCTCCAGGTAAGTCGGTAAAAAAAATTAATATTGAAACTCTTACGACATTTTCGACAAAATTGTTAAAAGAGTCGTTTACAGCTTACAGCCTTCAAAATTCCGGGAGCATTCAGCGGTTTATTCCTCTCAGCGAAGCTGCCTCATCAGTTTTTCTGAAGCAGGCTGTCGAAAAAACAAAGTTAAGATATCTTTCTAATTATGATGGCGAAATTCCTGACGGCACTCTCGACAGAATAAAATCCGTTATTTCGGAATACAAACGAAATGGCATTTCCCCGGATGAATTGAGAAAAGAGGCAGAAAATCTTGATAGATCGGAAAAAGCAAAAGCGCTCGATGTAGCCGATATATATGAAATTTACAAAAAAAAATGTATGGACTTAAATACTTATGAGATTGGGGATATATATGAAAATCTGAATAACATTCTGGATGATGATAAGCATCAACATTTTAGAAAAATTTATCCCGAAGCTGATCTGGCAGTAATAGACGGCTTCGATGAATTAACTCTTCCCGAAATAAAAATTATAAACTTTATTTCGACCGTCCCCGATTTAACGCTTATCTTGAATTTCGATTATGCTGAAGACAATCCGTACATATTTACTCATCTTGAAAAAACATACAAGCATCTTAAAGATCATGGTTTTAGGCAGATAAACTGGGAAGCGGGAAACCGTGCCTTCGGCAAAAGTGAATCTGAACCTGCAAAAAATGACTTTCTTGAATTTATCAAAAAAAATTTATTTGCTGTAAGAAAAGTAGAGAAGAGAAAATTTGAAGGAATAAAAATCACAAAATTTACTGCGGATGATCGGGCAAAAGAAGTTCGGATGTTAGCAAAAGAAATAAAAGAACTTATTCTTCGCGAAGGAGCCAAACCTCATAAAATTTGTGTTGCTTTTAATCTAATTAAAAATTATTCTCGTTTGGTAAGAGATGTATTTGAAAGCTGCGGAATACCCTTTAATTTAACAGACCGCATAACTTTAAGCACATCACAGCCGGTAACGGCAATCATAAATTTTCTTGAAATAATTGAGAATGACTTTTATTATAAAAACATTTTTCGTGCTTTCAGCAGTGGATACATTGATCTGCCGGATGTTAATATATCAAATTTATTTAAGGCTGCTGCCGAGTTAAAAATAATTTCGGGCAAAACAAACTGGATTAATTCATTGAACGATGCACTTAAAAATCTTGAATATGACGGCGATATTGATTCTGACGAGAGAGACGCTAAAATAAAATCGTACGCCGGAGCAATTGATGATATAAACAAAATTTCCGGACTTATTGAGCCTTTCGACAAAAAGTTAAAAATAGCTGAATTTAAAGACAGGCTTGAAAAATTTGTTTTTTCTTCCAGACTGCCTTTAATGCTTATTGATACCGATGACAAAACAGCGGAAGAAAACATAAAATCTGTTTCCTTTTTCTTTGAAACGATCAACGAAATTTTTGATTTGATAGAAAAAGAAGACGGACGTGAGAAAAAATATCCGATACAATTTTTCCTTGATCAGATAAGAACAGCTTCATCGAGAGCAAGATTTAATGTGAAAGAAAAATCAGGCTGCGGAGTTCTGGTGACAAACCTCGAGGAAATCAGAGGACTGGAATTTGATTATTTATTTATCGGCGGAATGTGCGATGGTGATTTTCCGACCCGGTACAATCCGGAAATATTTTTTTCCGGACGATACTTAAAGCAAGCCTTTATTCATCAAACAGAAGAAAGATTCAGATTTTACCAAACATTAAGTTGCTGGAAAAAAGGATTGTATCTCTCAGTTCCGGCAAGTGATGGCACCAAAGAACTTGCAGTTTCCACTTTCCTAAAAGATTTGGAAGAGATTGTCGAGATTGATTCAAAAGCTGAAGAAGCATTTGACAATACTTTGTACTGCAGACAGGAAATTTTGGAAGAGGCGGGAATAATTGGTGCTGATCGGGCAAAAATTTACTATTCAAACGAAATTGCGTCTTTGGATCTTGATGTTGATGAAATTGCGAAAGCTGCTTCAGTTGACAAATTGCGCGTTGAGAATCCATTCGACAATAATCCTTTTACCGGATTTTTAATTCAACAGGAGCGGGATAAAGCAAACGAATCCGATCTAATTAAAAACAAATTGACTCTCTATAAAAATAAAGAGTATTCAATTTCACAATTGGAAACATACGCCAAATGTCCTTTCAAATTTTTTATTGAGAGAATACTCAACATCAAACCGCTGGAAGAGCCTACTGAAGAAATAGAAGCCAAAGAAATGGGAAGTATACTTCATTCTATATTGTTCGAATTTTATACCGAACTAAGAGATAGAAATTTACAGTTACAAAATTGCAGTGAAGAAGTTTTTGCCGAAGCATCAAAAATAATGAGAGAGATTGCAGAACGAGGAGTTAATGCTGCTTCGTTTAATTCTCCCGTTACATTTTATGAAAAAGAGAAAATATTGGGTTTCGGCGGCAAGTGGGAAAATTCCGTTCTGTATAAATTTCTGGAAGAAGAAAGGGACGATGCCGGAAATCTTATCCCCTCTTTTTTTGAGGTCAGCTTCGGGACACTAAAAAAAGAGTGGACGGACAAATCATTAAGTTCGTCCGAGCCGGTAGAAATAGACGGCATTAGACTGAGAGGTAAAATTGATAGAATTGAGATATCGGAAGGAGATAAATTATTCAATATTGTTGATTACAAATTGGGAGGGAAAAAACCCACTTTCAAAGAACTTAAAAATGGAATTTCGCTGCAGCTTCCGGTTTATCTCTATGCCGCATCGGAACTGCTGAAAAAAAAATATAATAAAGATTTTTCGCCGAACGATATGATAATATATTCGTTAAAATATTCTGCGGATAAATTTGGTAAAGATCCGGTCTCAATAAAAAATTCACGCGATAAAGAAATAACAACACCGGAACAATTAATTAACTTAACAATTGAGCACGTTAAAAAATACATTCAAAAAATTTCGGAGGGAGAATTTTGTTTATCTCCCCATGGAAACCGCGAGCAGATTGTCTGTGGTTACTGCCAGTTTAAATCGGTGTGCAGAATAGAGGAGATAGTGTGAGTAAGCTGTCAGGCTTCATTAAAAAGAAACTTCTCCGGACAGGCGAAAGCGCGAATGAAAAATGGTCATTAGGTCATTTGTAGTCATTAAGTCATTTGGAATAAAACTAAATAACTATATCAAAACCATCGGAAAAGCTCTAAACAATGAATGATTACAAATGACAATTAATGACACGAAGTAAATGACTACAAATGACAATCAATGATGCGAAGCAAAATGACCCATCTTTTATCCAGCTTTGTCAAGACTTCAGCAGACAGATACTCCTCTTGCCATTTTCAAAAGCTTTTTTGTAATTTATTATTTGAAATTTATTATTTGTAATTTATTATATAAATATCGATACACGGAGGAAGGTGTAATGGAAATTGCGCTTTTTAAGCTCTTGCTGCCGATTGATTTCATCGCAAATTATCTGCCGGCTGTCAGATTCCGTAAGTCTGAATATTTCATCTTCTTTGCATTCTCGTGCTTGGTTGATCCGTTGAATGCTTTTCTAACTAGAATTCAAGTGATTAACTGCTTTTATCATGTTCCTTTCTACCTCACGCTAAGTCTTGCAATATTACCCGGCAGCTATAGAAAAGTACGTGCTTATTCGGGTGCCGGAGTGTTTCTTGTATTGTTTCATTATTTAAATAATAGGGAAGTAATGCAGATATCGGCTGCAGTTCTGGCGATCTGCTTTATAGCTTTTTTAATTAATGAGATTAGAGTGAGAAATAAGAATGAATCTAAAGCAGAGCTTTTTCTTTTGCTGCTTGCGTTGAATATGTTTATCCACTATTGGGCTATCTTATTATATTTTCAGTTAACGCGGCTGTACATTTCCTATTGTTGGTTTTTTGTCTTTTTAGATATACTGACATTTACATTGATGGCATGGGCTGGGCCTGAGAGAAAAATTAATTTAGCATTCCTTAAGATTTTTAGTGAAAAAGTAAATTCTGGTGTTAAAAGTCAATCGCAGCCGGAAATAATTGTAGATGAGATTAATAACGAACAGACTGATAATTTCAGCAAAGGAAATGCTGCGGCTGATAATGGTTTATCTCAGCTTTTGAGTAAAAGGGAATTTGAGATTTTTATTTACCTAAGTAAAGGGATGAGTAACAAAGAAATAGCTGAAAGAATTACCCGTGATATTAAAACAGTAGAAACTCACCTAATGCATATCAAAGAGAAATTAGGCTTAAAGAGTGTAAGGGAGCTAAGGAAGTTTATTAACAATGTACTTCTTAACAGAAATAATCATAAAAAGTAAGGGTAATACACAAAAAATCAGTGTAAACCCTGATAAAAATCAGTGTTTTCCCTGATGTTTTTGAGGGAGTTTGGTGTTTATATTACATGCCGAAAAATCAAAAAGTGATTTAGCCCTAGTGTCTACAATAGAGTACACAATTATCGACAAGCTAAGAAGTTCCCGAAAGATTTTCTATGAGTTAGCTTATTATTTAATAACAGCCGTACTGCTGTTTTCCGGCGTCTCAAAAATAATGGATATAAACCCGCTAATAGATACGCTTGAAGAAGTAAAATTACCGCATGATTTAATAATAACAACAGCAACATTGCTGCCGATAACGGAGATAGGATTAGGAATAATGCTGCTGTTTAGGATAGAACAAAGAACAGCATTAAGAATAACAGCAATACTCTTCTTAGTTTTCTTTTTGTTTTCGGTTTATGGAATGATATTGGGTTTAGAAGAAGATTGTGGTTGCTTCGGAAGTGTATTGAAGTCTAATTTTGGCTTGAGCATGATAATTAGAAATTTAGTTTTACTAACAAGTATTATCTTAGTTCTAGGTAATACTAAAAATAAATATAACTAATACAAATAAAAAAAAGGAGCTAGTTATCCTGAGTTTTACACTTCCCATAGCAAAAATCGCAAAAAGTTTTGAAAATAG
>DYLN01000110.1 GCA_020722085.1 Melioribacter roseus | reverse complement strand
AAACAGCTCCGATAATTGCATACGGTACCGCTGTTATAATTACCAGCGGCTTTTTGAAAGATTCGAAAAATGCCGAGGTAACCATAAAGATTACAATTAAAGCAGCAGCGAGAACTTTCCAGATATCAATTTCATCTTCTTCAGAAAACATGAACAAAAAATCCATAGGCTTAATTAAATATCCTTCAGGAACATTTATTGAAGAAATTGTTTTTTCCATAAAGTCTCGACCATATTTATAAGGTCCCTTAAACTCAAAACTAATATAACGTACGTATTGCTGATCTACTTTATTTATTGAAGAGAGAACTTTTCTTTCTTCAAAGTTAACAAGATTTGCAACTTTGAGTTTATCTTTACCATTTTCATTAACAATAAGATTTTTCAGATATTCTAATTGAACATCGCCGTAGTTGGAAAATTTGACTCTGTAATTAACAATATCATTATCTATTCTAAATACATTATAACTTAAGTTACCGTAAGTATTTTTTGCAATTACTCGAAAAAGTTCGTCAGTAGTTATCCCAAAAGCGGCAAGTTTATCACGCTGGATATCCCCTACAATTTCATAAGTATCCGATGACCAGAAGTAACGCGATTTATCTATATCTACATTATCAACTCTCGGACTTACTTTAATCTTATCCCGGAAAATTTCCGCCAGAGATCTCACCCTTTCATAATTGAATCCTTTCACCTCAATATTAAACATACTTGATGCACCGCCCGAAGCGTTTGAAAAGCCGGGTCCAAAACCATAAACGTACGAATCAACACCGCCTAATAGGGTTACATACGCAGTTATATAATTTTTTAGAATATAAGGGAATGCTGTGTTCGTCTGCGAAGCTGTAAACTCAATTTTTATTATTGCCATGTTTTCATTTATAACATTAGCTATTAATGTTTTAAAATTCTTTTTGTAAACCAGAATCTCATTTTCGAGATCGGTGGAAAGTTTATTAATTCTTTCAATTCTATTGCCGTTTGGCAGTTCAAGGTGTACGAAGATATAAGTTTCTTCTCCATAGCTCCACAATTCACCCCGTGAAGTATGGTTGAAAAAAAGATTAAGTACGCCGCCAAGCGCATAGTTAACGTAAGGTTTAATATCTTGGTACATCTCAGAATCAAAAATAGAGTTATAAACATCACCGACAATAGGCGTTTCTATTCTTGGAGGAAGAAGCCATACAGGCAAACCAATTACGAGAATCAAAAATAATATGCTTAATTTTTTCCTATTGAATATCTGTAAGATTACCGTATTATAAACTTTATATTGGTGCGTATTTCTGGTACTGCTAAGCAATATACTTTTTCTTTTAGTATACGTTTTCAAAAACAACAACGGAACAACAGTAAATGAAACAACGAGAGAAGCAAAAAGTGTAAAGCCAATTCCTAAAGCAAACTGCTTAAAGTACAATTGCAGCTCTCCGGTAAGAAAAATTAAAGGAATAAAGACTGCTGTTATAGTTATTGTAGATGTAAGCAACGGATAAAAAATTTCTTTTACAAGAACAGCGACATATTTTTCACCTCGTCCGTTGTAATGTTTATCAAGATAATCTATAACCACAATAGAATTATCGACAATAAATCCAAAGCCGATTACAAAACATGAAATAGTTATAATATTAAGAGTAAGTTCAAAGAGATAAAACAACGCAAGAGTTGCCAACAATGAAAATAAAATGGAGGTTATAATAATTAACGCATAGCGAAAGTTTTTGAAAAGCAGAAAAACAATTATGAATATTATAATGAATGAAAAGATGCCGTTTTTGTATAATTCAGATAGGTCTTTGGTTATATCTTCGCTTCTATCAACTTCCTTTATAACAGAGAAATCTGACGGGAAAGTTTTTGAAAGATCAAGAATTTTCTTCTTTACTTTTTTTGCCACTGATAAAGTGTTTGCCCCAAGTTCTTTTGTAATAATCAGGGTAACAGTTTCCTTGCCGTTTATTCTATAATAATTCTGAGGCTCTTCATAACTATCAACGATCGAAGCTATATCTCTAATTCTTACAGCACTGCCGCCTTTCAAAACTTTTATTACCTGCTCACCAAGCACAGATGCTGTATTGACGTTATTATTAACATTTATAAATGCAATGTTATTGTTACTTTCAATCTTACCGGCAGAAAATATTTTTTCCGCTTCCGAAACTGCGAGATTAATTTCTTCATTTGATATGCCGAGTGATTTAGTTTTATTGTAATCTATGACTATCTCTATTAGTCTATCAGAGCCGCCTCTTATCTCAACATTAGAGACGCCGTCAATATTCTTTAATTTCAAAATCACATTATCGAGCAGGTATTTTCTTACTTCGTTGGCAGAACGGTTTGCAGAAATTGAATAAGTTAAAAATCCTTCCAGATCCTCAAAGTCTTTCGGGATATATTGAGAAATTTGCGGCGGCAGTACGCCTTCAGGCAAAGAATTTTTCAACGATGATAATTTCTCGTTTATTTGAACTCTCGCAAAATCAATGTCTACTACAGGATGAAATTCAATGGAAATTACAGCACGACCAAGTGAAGAAGTAGAAGAAATTTTTTTCACCCCTTCCAATGTTGCAAGTTCAGCCTCTACAGGCGAAGTTAGATGTGATTCAACTACTTCCGGAGAAACGCCGGGCCACAACACGCTAACCGATAAACGCGGATATTCAACATGCGGAACAAGTTCCAGCGGTAAGTTCAGTACAGAAACAACTCCTATTACAATAACACAGAAAAAGAACATCGTTGTTGTAACGGGACGTGTAAGAAATGTATAGAATATTTTTTTCAAAAAGCCCACCCCAAGCAGGATGTCTTATAAATAAATTTTCAATTTACTACTCTTACTTTTGCGTCATGAGCAAGTGTATACTGCCCTTCTACTATAACTTCATCACCGGGAACAACCCCATTTTTTACTTCAATAAATTTGTCGTTTTGTTCTCCAATATCAACGTAATGCCATTTTGCAAGATTATTTTCAACTACGAAAACAAGATTTCTTTTGTCTCTTACCAGCAGCGCTTCTTTAGGAATAAGAATTATGTCTTCAATATTATTTGTTTCAATAAGGACATTTACAAACATGCCGGGTTTAAGTTCATTAGTTGGGTTATCAATTCTAATAACAACTTTACATGTTTTTGTCTCGGGATCTATATAAGGACTTATACTTACAACTTTCCCTAAAAATTCTTTTTCAAAAGAAGGTGAGGATACTTTTACTGAATTACCGATAGAAATTTTTGTAATGTCGCTTTCAAGCACACCTACATCAACTTTTAGGAAGGAAACATCGAATATTTTAAAGAGTTTTTGTCCCGCAGCAATTCTTTGTCCAATTACCAGGTCAAAATCTCCAATTATTCCGTTAAATGGTGCTATAATTTTGGTGTACTCATAATTCAACTTAGCTTTTTTATAGGCATTAATAGCGCTTGTTAGTCCGCTTTTATTGAGTATTACTTCTTCTCTTTTTGCGCCGGTAAAAATTAATTTCATATCGAGTTCATCTTTCTTTTCATTGTATTTTTTTTCGTCAATTTTTCCTAGTTGATAATCTTTTTCGAGCTGATCAATTTGGTTCTGTATTTCTTTAGCCTTCGGGTTAACGGTTGAATCAACAGGATAATCTTTGGTCAAAAAACCAAATTCAACTTTTGCATCAGTTACTTTTACTCTTGTGTCATTTAAAGCTATCTCATACTCCCTATCGTCAAAACCCAGAAGTGTATCACCTTTCTTAACAGTTTTTCCTTCATGTACATTTAAGAAACTTATTACACCGTTTATATTTGCAGTTACTTCAAGTTCCTTTGAAGCGCGCACCGTACCGTTTGCATTGATATAAAGAAGTAAATTCCCTTTTCTCACCTTTTGAGTTTTTACATCAAAAACAACTGCATCTAGTTTATTATAATTGACAGTTTCCTGTTCGATTTCAGGCGGATCTTGAGAAGCACCTCCTGAAGGGTAAAACACAAATATCAACAAAGCTATTACAGCTACAGCTACCAAATAAGAAATCCAGGGTTTAATTTTCATTTTATTTACCTTTAGTTTCCAATTTGTTGTTAGGAAATTTTTTCCGCGAATACTTTTCAAAAAATGAATAAAGTACAGGAATTATAATTAAAGTTAAGAATGTGGAAGAAATAAGTCCACCCACGACAGCAAGAGACAAAGAAACCCGCAACTGAGTAGCTGCGCCAATGCCGATCATCATAGGTACTAATCCAAAAATGACAGTAAATGTATTCATAACAATCGGTCTAAAGCGGTCCTGTCCAGCTTGAATTATAGCATCGTGCAGAGAAAGTCCTTCTTCCCTTTTTCGAATTATAAATTCAACTTTAACAACCGCATCGTTATCTGCAATACCAACAAGAATAATTAAACCCATAATTGAAATAATACTTATGCTTTCTCCGAAAATATAAAGAAGTAGAATACTGCCGATAAGTCCAAGCGGTACCGAAAATAAAATGATGAAGGGGAACAAAAGTGATTCGAACTCGGAAGCAAGAACCATGTACATTAACAAAACTGAGATAACGAGTGCAGCATAAAGAGCGGAAAATGCACCGTGAACTTCCTCGTTTACGCCGCCGACAGTTATAATTTCATCATGGCTTGCAGGAATATTTGAAATTACGCTGTTAATTTTACTCAGAGTTTTATCAAGATCCACACCGCTAACAGAGGCATTAATTAAACAGGTTCTTGATTGATTTTCTCTCCATATTTCAGCGAAATCATAACCGAATTTATAATCCACAAGGTTTCTGATTTTTATTTTTTTGCCGGCTCTCTGCACATAATTATTTAGAAGAGTTTCAATACTTGCGCGATTATTTTCGTTTGATTTTACATTAATGCCGATTTTTTGATCAAAGTCGGTGAAATAAACAGCGATATTACCTTTAGCCATGTTTTTTAATTGAGCAGCGACTTCTCCAACCGTAACACCATACGCCAGGCAAGCCTCTCTATTTATGGATATGGAATATTGAGGTGTGCCTCTTTCAACACCTAATCTAATTTCTTTCAATCCTTCTATACCAGCAACATTAATCTTATCAATAATCGCTGCTGCTTTTGAATATGCTGCATCAAGATTCTTGTTCTTAATCTTAATTACAATATCGTTATCGGATGGATTAATGATTGTTGAATAAGTTGTTTTTGGCTCTTTAAATGAATATTTAATTTCTCCAAGATTATCAAAAATTTTTCTCAGTTCATTCTGCACTTTATAGTAATATTCATACGAAGCTAATTTCACAATAATATTTGTTTTATCTACCGAGATTTGCTCTTTGTTAAGAAAGTCAAATTCATTGACTCTGCCGATATTTGAAACAACAGCTTTAACCCCGGGAATAGACAAGATCGATTTTTCCACCTTCGAAGTCAGTCCAGCATTACCTTTAAGCGAAGTTCCCGGCGGATAATCCATTTCAACAATAAATTCTTCCTGTGCACCCTGTGGTATAAATTCTTTCTTCATATCAGCGAAGGCTGTAATTGTAATTGCTATTAAAACAGCAGTTATCAGCAGAACTTTCTTTTTATTATTAAGTGCCCACTCAAGTAAGCGTTCATAATAACCGATTGTTGTCTCCAAAAAACGATCGGCAAGTTTGAAAAAGAGAGCCAGCCGCTTACTCAGCATTCTGCCAACAGTAAGGTAAATTTTCACGAACAAATAAATAAACGATTTAACAATTATTAGAAACGGCAGCTTCATATAAAATTTTATACGCTTAATAAAAGGCAATTCATTTGGTTTTGATATAAACAGGTACGATGAGGAAAATTTATCGGGATTTTTAATTAATCTAAAATCCTCGCGAGAGGCAAGCATGGGAATAAGTGTTAATGCGGTAATGATAGAAGAAATAAGTGAAAATGCAATTGCATACGACTGATCTTTAAATAGTTCACCTGCTATACCATGCACAAATATCAGCGGAAGAAAAACAGCTATTGTTGTAAGAGTAGATGCCAAAACCGGCATAGCTACTTCATTAGTACCTTTAATTGCAGCGAGTCGAAAATTATAGCCCTGTTCTTTGTAGCGGACAACGTTTTCTATAACTATAATTGCATTATCCAACAGCATACCGATGCCGACAGCTATGCCGCCAAGAGAAATAATATTAAAATTAATATTGAAGAGATAAAGAAGAAGTACGGTAATTACCAAAGAAGAAGGAATTGTAATGCCGATAATAAGTATATTGCGCAGGCTGCCGAGGAAAAAGAAAAGCACTAATACCGCAAGTATTCCTCCGTAAAATATTTCCTGCTTAACATTAGAGATCGCATTTTCAATAAAACCGGATTGATCAGAAACGACAAGTAAATTATAATCCGGAAATTCTTTTTTAAGAGAGGTAATTGTTTCTTTTACAGCTTGAGCAATTGAAACCGTATTTGCTTCACTCTGTTTATAAATCAGTATTCCAACAGCTTCATTCCCATCAAATCGGGTAAGTCCTTCTCTTTCCTTAAAATTCTCGCTCACCGAGGCAACATCCTTTAAGAGAATCACACTGCCGTCGTTGTTTTTTCGAACAATTGTATTTTCAATATCGTTTACAAACTTAAATTCACCTTGCATACGCAATGCATAGCGGAACAGACCCTTCATTATCGAACCGGCTGGAAGGCTTACATTGGCAGAGTTAAGAGCTTTTGACAAATCCTCAAAAGTGAGATTGAGAGAGTAAAGTTTAAGAGGGTTAACTTGAACAAGAATTTCTCTTTCCAAACCTCCGGTAATAACTGCTTGTGCAACACCTTCAAGCTGTTCGAACCGTCGTTTGAAAATTGCCCTTGCAGCTTCTTTTAAAACAGTTAAACGATTTATTTCTTCGTAGCTAGAAGAATGACCTACGTATTGTATTCTTGAAAAGGCTTTTCCCTTAAGAGAACTGGAGGGTGCTAATACCAAAGTCATTATCGGGTACGAGGAAGGGTCGGAACGGATGATTGTAGGGCGTCCGGCTTCTTTGGGCAATGCAAAACTCATATTATCAAGCTTTTCCCGCATGGAAAGCAGAGCATATTTCATTTCAGTTCCCCAAACAAAATCGACTGATATTACGGAAATACCTTCTTTTGAAACCGATGTAACTTTTTTCACACCAGGAACTGTTGTTGCAGCGGATTCCAGCGGCTCTGTTATTTGTTTTTCTACTTCTTCCGGCGTTGCATTGGGATATGTTGTTTGAATTATTAGATGAGGTATATTTACATTTGGCAGCAAATCTATCCCGAGCCGGCTGAATGCAAAAAGCCCAAGTAAAGTAATACTTAAAAAGAGCATTACAACCGAGACAGGGTGTCTTATGGAGACGGAGGAAAGTGACATTATTATTTTTTATTAGAAAAATGCTAAAAAAATTAAAAAGGCGCTAATGAATTTTGTCCTTAAAATTCAAATAAAAAATGTTAAGGGAGAATAAAGTAATTCTCAAATGAGCCGGCTTCAATAGTTTTAAGCAGTTTGCCAAACATAGGGTTTTTATCAAAGAAATCGTTTATTTTTCTGTAAGTTACTTTGTTAACAAATTTTCCATCCGGGTAGTCGGATGCGTCCCACACCCAAACATTATTTCCGTTACCCCAATTATAGAAAATTGATACATGTTCAATAATATTATCGTTATCGGAATCAAAGAATATAAGATCGCCGGTTTTTAATAGACTTAAATTGTAAAACTTTCTAACATTATAACGATACAATTTATCTGCTGAAATGTCATTAACAAGCCGGTTACTGTCTCTAAACCACTTACATCCAATTTTACTGAAGAGATAAACAATCAAACCTGAACAATCTAGACCTTCTTCGGGAGTTTTGCCTCCTTTTTTGTATGCAGTATCTTTTAGTAACTTAATGATTTGAATAAATTTATTTGTCTCACACTCAGTTAATGTCTCCTGAACAAACTTACTTTCCTTCTTTATAAAATAATTCCCGTTTTTGTACAAATATGCCGTGTTCTTGACACGATTAAAATTGATGTTAAATAAAAGCAGAAGAAATAATAGGAAAATAAAAATTCTCATTACTGCATCATCTATAATTCACAATCCGAAAGAATTACCATTCACTTTTGGTACTTTACAATTTTTTTAACAATTGTTCGTAAAATAATTCCGAAAATTCAAAGTCCCTTGTAATTGGTTTGAATGCCGAAACTACAATACCTTTCTCCACCAATAATATTTGAGGATACTTTTCATCGAATGAAAGTTCATTATTAAATATATTGTCGTCAACATAATAGAGCGGAATATTCAGTTTAAGAAATTTCATTTGAGAAATTATTTGATTGACTTTGTTTTTCGTAGTTATGCAAACTACTTTTATTCCTTTTTTTTCCAACTGCGGCTTTATTTTCTGAAGCTTTAACAGTTCATTTTCCTGGCACTTTGAACAATCAAAATCAGACAATAAAGCTATAAGATAGCTTGAGTCTTGTTTTATTACAATGGAATTTTTTGCACTTGTTGGGTTATATCCAATTACCTCATGCATATTTCTTTTCAATACTAAGTTCAATTGTAAGAGTGAAGAAATTCTTTTCTCACTTTTTTCTTTTTCAACCTTTAGATCTTCTTTTGAGCGAGTGCGGGATATATTCCACATATTAAAAAGCGTAAAAGAAGCTACTATAAAAACGTAAAAACCGTATTTATAAATACTATTCATGGTTCACTCATCAATTTTATAGCTAAGAACTTCTAATTCCATCGTAACTTTTAATAAATATAGTCTTTCTTTATCCATATAAATATTCATCATTTTTTCTTGATCTAACAATTTAAATGAGTATAGGTATTCGCCATCGGATAGAGAATATACATCTATAACATAATCTCTACTGTTTGCCTTCTTTTTCATTGCTTGGTAACTTACATTGTATAATTTATTATTTACAACGAATGCACGCCAGGAGGAAATGTACTCATTAGGCAATCTGAAACTCGCCATCTTAGGGTTATCTCTCTGTATAGATAGTAGTTTAATATTCTCGATAGTTTTACGGGCATAAATGATTTTTCCCTCATTAGAATATTTTACAAAATGATTCATAAACTCAGGTACATATAGGAAACTGTTTTTATCGATTCTATAGATGTCTCCATTCAAAAAAGCAAGGGGCCCTAAATTTAGATCCGTATTATTAAGTATAAGATTTTGACACTCAACCGAGCTGTTATTTACAATATTATATTTTTTTATTGCCGAATAATCAAAAGGATCAATCATTTGGAAAGTAACAAAAGACATTGAATCAACAAAGCAAGCTCCGGTTGGCATTGATGACATGATGAATTGTTTAATTTTACCACCTTCAAATAATTCACACTTATTAAGATTCGGATCCAACACCAAAAGTTTATCGTCATCAGTAACATCTATTCTAAAGGGGGACATAAACTCACCCGGACCCCTACCCTTCCTTCCATATTTCTTAATAAATAGACCGTTTCTGTCAAATTTTTTTACCGATGCATCAAGCATATCGAGCACATATATATTTCCCGATTTATCAGTTATTAAAAGTGTTGCACCATAAAAGATAGTGTCTTTTAGACTGCCAATATTGAATAAATGAGATGTTCTTATATTTACAAATTTTCTTTCTTTTTTAGATTGTTCATTTACTTTATAATTAAGCGATACTTCATAAATTTTATTTCCTAGTTTCATTTCAATTTTTTGAAATTCTTCAGGATTTGAACTTTGGTACAAATTATCTGTTTGATTTTGTCTATCCCCGCACGAAGATAGGCTTATAGTGAAGATTATAACTAAATACAGGATACATTCTTTGTTTTTTTTCATTGGAAGACCTCTTAAGAATATTTCAAATACTAGATTATGAACATGCTGTTTTATTACTGCAATTTCAACATCAGCATTGAATTAGAAGCTGGCTCTCTGAATCATAGCATCAAAGAGCCAGCAAAGAAAACATCAGTTAATCAGGGATAAAAGCAATAGTAACCACCTGAGCCAGGATTACAGAGAATTATTCCGCAAGCACTACATCCGTATATATGGCAACCAAGTACACCACAGTCATTATCCGGACAAGGTTCTTTAGCGTAAACGGACGGTGTAA
>DYLN01000109.1 GCA_020722085.1 Melioribacter roseus | reverse complement strand
TAATGTGAGTAATATAATACTGTTTTTGAACTATCAAGATGGATTGATTTTACAATTTTGTGACAAACTCCGTTCGGCATATTCTATCGTTTCGTTCTGATTAATAAAAAAAGGACGGCTTGAAACCGTCCTTCTCTCCTCAGGCATACGACTTCTGTATTTTCTTCATTACACATCAAAGTAAAGTTCAAATTCATGCGGATGAGGACGCAGAGCCATCGGCTTTATCTCTTTTTCTATCTTATAGTTGATCCATGTATTGATCACATCTTCGGTAAATACGTCACCCTTCGATAAAAATTCATGGTCTTCAGCAAGAGCTTTTAATGCGTGCCCCAAAGATTCCGGTGTGGAGGGAACGTCTTTTAATTCTTCGGGCGACATATCGTAAATATCTTTATCGAGAGGTTCACCCGGATCTATACGGTTTATTACGCCGTCTAAGCCCGCCATTAACATGGCAGAAAATGCAAGATAAGGATTTGAAGAAGGATCAGGACAACGAAATTCAATTCTCTTTGACTTTGGACTTGCCGAGTACATAGGAATTCTGATTGAAGCACTTCTGTTTCTTTGTGAATATGCTAGGTTAACCGGTGCTTCAAAGCCGGGTACTAATCGTTTGTAAGAATTAGTAGTTGGATTAGTAAAGGCAAGAAGTGCCGATGCATGTTTCAATATACCGCCGATAAAATACAATCCTAATTCACTCAAGCCTGCATATCCGCCGCCGGCAAAGAGAGGTTTCCCTTTCAGCCATAGACTGGTATGAACATGCATACCGCTTCCGTTGTCGCCGAATATTGGTTTAGGCATATAGGTAACGGTTTTGTTATGTTTCTTAGCGGTGTTTTTTACAATATATTTAAACAACAGCAATTGATCCGCGGCTCTTAAAAGAGGAGCAAAACGCAGGTCGATTTCACACTGTCCACCCGAAGCTACTTCGTGATGCTGTGCTTCTACATCAACTCCAATGTTAATAAGATTGCTGACCATTTCATTTCTCAGATCCACCAACGAATCTGTAGGGGGAACCGGAAAGTAGCCTTCTTTATATCTCGGTTTGTATGCCAGATTCGGTTTTTCATCTCTGCCGGAATTCCATTTCCCTTCGACCGAATCGATAAAATAAAAAGCACTGCTGGCATTTGTTTCAAATCTTGCATCGTCGAAAACGAAGAATTCGGCTTCAGGACCAAAATATGCGGTGTCTGCTATTCCGGTAGATTTCAGATAAGCCTCAGCTTTTTGGGCAATGTTTCGCGGGCAGCGGGAATATTTTTCTTTAGTTGCCGGTTCATAAACATCGCAAATTAAACTTATGGTTGGTACTTCAATAAACGGATCGACAAACATTGTTTCCGGATCCGGAATTATGAGCATATCGCTTTCGTTTATACTTTTCCAGCCTCGGATTGACGAACCGTCGAAACCGAAACCGTCTTCGAATGAATCTTCTGTTAACTGGCTTGCCGGTACAGTGAAATGCTGCCATTGACCCGGAAAGTCCATAAACTTAAAATCAACAAACTGAATTTTGTTTGATTTCATAAAGCTTAATACCTTATCGGCAGGTGAGGGTGATTTTCCCATTTTTTTCTCCTTTTATGTTTTAGTTAAATGTTTAAACTCGTTGTCTCTTTTATTGTTGATAACACAAAACTTGTTACTGTTCTGGTAACGCCTGGCCACGATTGAATTTTACCTAGCAGCTTTTCAAGTTCTTCGGTATTTTTTGCCACCGCTTTTAAAATATGAGAACCTTCGCCGAGGACTGAGTAGCATTCCATTATTTCTGGAGTTTTTTTCACGTGCTCGGTTAATTTTTCATAATTTTTTGAAGAATCTGTAATAACAACTATAAACGCCATAATATCGTAGCCAAAAACATGACGGTTTAATTTGGCATAATAACCTTCAATAACTTTATTTTCCTCAAGTTTTCTGAGCCGTTCGCTTAACGAGGGTATAGATAAATTTACTTCTTCGGCAAGTTCGTTCCTTTTTGTCCTTCCATTCTGCTGAAGTTTTCTAAGTACTTTAATGTCTAAGTCGTCTAACATTGTGTATATTAATTTAGTTAGGAAATTTCAAAAAAACACCTCAAAATATAAGGCGATTTAAGAATAATTTGCAAGTAATATGCAAAAGATTTTTTGATGGATTAACGGATTTACGAATTAGCGAATTAACGGGTTTCCTCTAAATCTCTTTCTCGATTCCATACTTGGTGTAGGCAATTTTTTCTTCTTTTACTTTATTGAAAAGTTCGAGATTGCGTGGATTTCTTTCCTGCAATTTATGATAAAGATGATACTGTACCGCAATGTGGTTGAGCGATTTTATTTTTATTCCGGCAAGCTCAAGCCTGAACTGCACATCGGAATCTTCACCTATAGAAGCGGCTTCGTATCTTTCATCAAATCCGTTTATAGAAAGGATATCCTTCCTAAACAAAGAGAAATTACATCCCAATAAGCCGCGTATTTTTTTGTTAAGAATTTTTCTGAGTAATTCTGATTTGAAATAAAAACCTTTTTCAACGTAATTTGACTCGCCGAACAAACCGTCAATTATAACTTCGTAAAAATTTTTTTTGAAATAACCCTCTTTTATTTTTTCCTCTGTGAGTAAATCGGTGATCTTTTTAGAGAGATTTACTCGTCTTCCTGTCAAGCAAGTTTTACCGCATGCATTTTTTACGTGTTCTTCTACAAAATTTGGATGCGGTATACAGTCACCATCAACAAAAATTAAGTATTCTGCATTTGTACTCTTTATAGCTTTATTTAAAATTTTGTTTTTCCTGAAACCCCTATCTTCCTGCCATATATGTGAAATTTTAAATGTGTACATAGCAGCAATGGTTTCAAGTTCTGAAACAAATTCTTTTGATGAGCCGTCGTCAGCAATAATTATTTCAAAATTCCTTTCGGTTTGGTTTTCAAATCCGGCAAGAACTAGTTTGAGATAATCCATCCTATTATATACCGAAATGATAACTGCTGTTTTAGTCATTCTAAAAGCTTTAACCGTAATTGGTTAAAAATATTTTTTAATTTTTCACTGTAGGAATTAATTTTTACAAAATAATTATTTAGTTCTCTTCTGTAAGGATATTCTTTTCTTAATAGATCAAAATATTTCGGTCTTTCTTCTGCTGCTAAATTTAATGATGACTTCAATTTTGAATTGTCATTTTCTATGTCATATACTCTGCTGAATATTTTTTCCAGCATTTCTTGGTAAGAATTTTCTGAATCGACATCAATCACATTGTTTTGAACTTCGGGATAGACTGGTTTCCATGAAGGTTTTTTGTTTAGGAATCTGCAAAGTTTTTCG
Source organism: Melioribacter roseus (assembly GCA_020722085.1). Classification (GTDB taxonomy): domain Bacteria; phylum Bacteroidota; class Ignavibacteria; order Ignavibacteriales; family Melioribacteraceae; genus Pyranulibacter. The sequence continues at coordinate 6,817 of DYLN01000109.1, read as the reverse complement.
TACACCATAACTGTGCCGTTTACTTTCCCTTCTAATGAATACCCGGCAATATGCGGCGTTGCAAGTGAAGCCAGTTCCAGCAGTTCACTGTTAATCGCAGGTTCATTTTCCCAGACGTCAAGCACAGTAAATATATCGTTTTGTGTTTTTAATTTTCTTAATAAAGCGTTATTATTTACCACCGGTCCCCTAGAAGAATTAATCAGCAGCGTGCCTTTCTTTAATAAGCCGATATTGTTATCATTCAATAAATGATAAGTTTTATCAATACCGGTTTTATCCAGCGGCACATGAAAAGTTACTATATCGGCAGATAATGCTTCCTCAAGGCTAGCAAACTCACTGCTGCCCGTTTTTCTTTTTAAAGGCGGATCGTTTAATATAACTTTGAGACCGAGCGCATCGGAAATTTTCTTTACCTTGCTTCCGATATTTCCTACTCCTATTATTCCTATCGATTTGTCGGTAAATTTAATTTTATTCTTAGCGAATATTTTTAAGATTGCCGCAAAAACATACTCGGCGACAGCGTAAGAATTACATCCGGCTGCATCGGCAAACGCAATTTTATTTTTTCCCAAGTATGCTTTATCAATATGATCGGTGCCGATTGTTGCTGTGCCGACAAACTTAACCTTGGTGTCTTTCAGTAAATTTTCATCTACTTTGGTTATAGAACGGATAATTAAAATCTCTGCATCTCTAAGCAGTTCATTTGTAATTTTCCTTCCGTTAACAAGCATTGTTTCTCCAAACTGTCCAAATGCTTCTTTGCCAAACGAAATATTTTCATCAATAATTAATTTCATCTTTGATTATGGTTATTAATCCGTCAATGCGCAAGTATCTTTTTTCAATTTGTAAAATTAATAAAGTGAGTTGTTAAACCCTCATCAAATCATTATCTTTGCGCCTAAAATTTTTTTTGAATGGGGTAATAAAATAAAGATGAAATTCAACAGACGAACACACAACTGCGGTGAATTAAGAGAAAAACATATTGGACAAAAAGTAGTGCTCAACGGATGGGTCAGTACACGACGTGATCTGGGCGGCGTAATTTTTATCGATTTAAGAGACAGATACGGAATCACGCAAACAGTTTTTGAACCTTCTTATAATTCCGAAGCTCACGAACACGCAAAAAAACTTCGCAGTGAATATGTTATCTCTGTAGAAGGCAAAGTAAGAAAGAGACCCGAAGGAACCGAAAATCAGCAGATACCTACCGGTTACGTCGATGTTATGATTGACAAATTAATTATTCTTAATCAGGCAGAAACACCCCCGTTTCAGATTGAAGATAAAGTCGACGTTAGTGAAGATGTAAGATTGAAATACCGTTATATAGATTTACGCAGACCCAAAATGCAAAGCAATATTCTTCTCCGTCATAAAATGTATCAGTTAACACGAAAGTATTTCGATCAAAATAATTTTGTTGAAATTGAGACACCGGTTTTAATGAAAAGCACTCCCGAAGGCGCAAGAGATTTTATTGTGCCAAGCAGACTCCATAAAGGAAAATTCTATGCTCTGCCGCAGTCACCCCAGCAGTATAAACAACTGCTTATGGTCTCCGGGTTTGACCGCTATTTTCAAATTGTAAAATGTTTTAGAGATGAAGACCTACGCGCAGACCGTCAGCCTGAGTTTACTCAAATAGATGTTGAAATGTCTTTTGTTGATGTTGAAGACGTTTTTGAAATTGTTGAAGGATTAATGCAGTTGTTTTTTAAGGAAATAATGAATTATGAACTTAAACTACCAATTCCAAGACTTACATTCGATGAAGCAATGGAAAAATACGGCAGCGATAAACCCGACCTGCGTTTTAACCTGGAAATGGTAACTTTAAATGAAACTTTCAAAAAAACGGAATTCAGAGTATTTAAAGATGCACTAGAAAATGACGGCATCATAACCGGTTTACTTGCAAAAGGGTGCGGTAATTATACAAGAAATCAACTTGATGTTCTTACCGATTACGTAAAAAAATTGGGCGCGGGTGGCTTAATCTGGATGCGGGTTAAAGAAAATATTCTTGAAGCACCGGTAGCAAAGTTTTTTACAGAGCAAGAGAAAGCAGATATTATAAAGAAAATGAATGCCGGCAGCGGTGATCTCATATTCATTTTAACAGGCACAAAATTAAGAACGCTTTCAATTATGGGTTCGCTGCGGCTCGAAATGGCAAGAAGGTTGAATTTAATTGACACGAATTCATCGCCGTCGCTTTTGTGGGTTACAGATTTCCCTCTGTTTGAATGGGATGATGAGACAAAGCGTTATTATGCAATGCACCATCCGTTTACTTCGCCGAGATTGGAGGATATTGATATGATGGATGAAAATCCCGCTAACGTAAAAGCAAGAGCCTACGACCTTGTGCTCAACGGAAATGAAATTGCCGGCGGAAGCATTAGAATTCATAATGCGGACTTGCAGGCGAAGATGTTTAAAGTGCTGGGAATTTCAAACGAAGAAGCGAAGGAAAAATTCGGATTTTTAATGAATGCATTTAAATACGGAGCACCCCCTCACGGAGGCATTGCCTTTGGCTTTGATAGATTGGTGATGCTTTTCGCCGGTGAATCCTCAATCCGCGATGTGATTGCATTCCCAAAAACTTCCAGCGGTATGTCGTTGATGGATGAATCGCCTTCGACTGTAGATGAAGAACAGCTTACTGAGCTTCATATTCGAATTAAGAATTGAAATTTTACAATCTCGTTTATCTTGTCCGCTTAAAGAATAGCGGGCAATCATACAATTCACATTCTGGTTTTTTCATCCTTGCCTTTTGAAAGCAATATCTTTAAAATCGCTTATTCAAAAAACAGAGGGAAAAGTGAAAAAGTTTGCCGGATTAGTTTTAATAATGCTTATTGCGAATTCTTTATCAGCTCAAAACACCTACGAGTTTCTTCGGCTTGACTACAGTCCGCGCGCTGCTGCTCTTGCAGGAAGTTTTGTAGCAAGCAACGATGACCCTAATGTGGTTTTTTATAATCCGGCTGGCATTAATTTTCTTCAGGGCTCTCCCATTTCGTTTTCCTTCTTAAAATATTTGATGGATATCAACTCGGCAAGTTTAACTTACTCAAGAGAATTTGAAAATATCGGCAGGTTTTCAGCAGCAATTCAATATATAAATTACGGCAATTTTACCGAAGCTACATTTGACGGAATTAAAACAGGTGAATTTTCCGCCGGCGACGCTGCATTTTTAATTGGATACGGAAATGAACTCGGAGAAAACTTTTACTACGGAGTAAACGCAAAGTTCATATATTCTTCAATTGCGAGTCATTCTTCCACAGGTTATGCTTTCGATCTGGGACTTCACTATGCCTTCCCCGAAAGCAACTGGAATTTTGGTTTTTCTGTTCTTAATCTGGGTGGACAAATCAGCTCATACTTTGACACCAAAGAAGAACTGCCGCTTGATATCAGACTCGGTTTTACAAAACAGCTTGAAAAGCTACCTTTTAAGTTTTACTGGTCTTTCAACAGATTGAATGAAAAACACGACAATTTTTTCGACCGGTTCCAAAATATAACCGCAGGCGGCGAGTTTATTTTTAAGAGCGGGTTTAATCTTAGATTCGGTTACGATAATCAAAAAAGAAAAGATTTTAAGATTGGAACTAGTGCCGGTCTGGCAGGTTTTAATTTAGGTTTTGGTTTCTTTGTTAGCAGCTACCATATCGATTATGCATTTAGCTCACTCGGTTCAATCGGCTCGCTGCATAGAATCGGTATATCAACTGAATTTTAGTGTGTACTACTTGTACGGAGTTTTAAGGTAAGTTTCTGCTTGAGTATGTGAATCACCGCGCTCTTTCATGGCAAGAACATCTTTATAAAATTTTACCGCTTTATCCCGCATGCCAAGCTGGTCGTATGCCATTGCCAAATACAAAGTCGCGTTAATTTGAAAGCCGGACTCCTCGTCTTTATCAATTTTTTTTGAAATGTCCACGCACCTTTGAAAATAAAAAGCCGCCGAATCGGCTCGATTGCTTAACTTGAAATACATACCAATGTAATATAATGCTTCCCTTTCAAATCTTTGATTGTAGCCGGTATAATTTTTTCGGCACTTATTCAAAATGTCCCTAAATATTTTCCCGGCTGAAGTATAATTGTTATTCTTAACAAAGATTGTCCCGTAATATTTTTCGAAAACCGGATTATCGGGAAATTGTTTGACAAGCAATTCAGCATATTTTTTTGCGCTGCTCATGTCTTCTTCGTACTGAAAATAAATTGTCATCAAAAAATAGCGTGATTCAATCTTAGCGTACCTTCCGTTGAATGCAACATTTTCAAGTTGTCTTAATCCTTTGGCTTTATCGCCTTTTGGAAAGAATACCATGAACGGTTTGACAACTGGATATTTTTCCGGTATTACTTCTGCATAATAATTATAAATGCCAAAACCAAGCTGAAGATCAATGTTGTTGGGATTCAGTTCGTAAGCTTTGAACACAAGCGGCAGGGCATCTTTGCCGTCTAATGCTGCTTTGAACCAGCTCTCGCGTATTGCCCGCAGTCTTCCGCGGAAACCAAGTGCACCGCCCTTATAAAAAAGAGCATCCACGTTTTTCGGATTTTTATCGATCATCCTATCACACATTTTAATAACCTCATCAAGCTGATCAAAAAATTTATCATCGTAGCTTTCATTGTCGAGATCAACTAAAATTTTCCACCATGTAATCATTGCTTTAAAAAACTTTCCGGCGGGATGGTTCGGGTATTCATTTTCTACAATTGAGAATGTTTCTTCAGCCTGCGAAAACTTAAGATTATAGATTTGATCAATACCTGAAATTAAGAGAGAATCAAATTTTACCCAGTTGTAGTTTTGCGCTGTTATTGAAACAGATAAAAAGAAAAGTAATACAAAAAAATTTTGTGGTTTCAAATTCATGCTCTCCCAAATAATATCCTTTCCAAAATATGTAAAATATTTTTGAGGATATTATATAATTTTACCCCTTCACAGCTTTTACGATTTCTCAGCGTCTCCATTTTTTAATTACACGAAGTTCCACTGTATAGTCAGGGGCTACAAACAAACATTGTTTTTAATGTTCAATAATCAATTCTCAATGTTCAATCCTCAACTGAGTATTGTTTGTTGAAAATTGAGAATTGAACACTGCTTTAAAGGTTTGCTAGAAACAAACTCTTTATACTTAGTAGCACAAAGCAAACACAAGGTTCTTCGAAGTAAAAATAAAAATTTTTATTTTCTTTTCGGACGATAATACTCAATTGCCTCGCCGTAATAAACCTCAGCCGCACCGGAGATAGTTTCAGAAAGTGTGGGATGAGGATGAATTGTTAATGCAAGGTCTTTTGCCAAAGCTGCCATTTCGATTGCAAGAGTTCCTTCTGCAATCATATCACCTGCACCAACACCTACCATTCCAACACCCAAAATTCTTTGTGTATCGGGATCGATAATTAATTTCGTCAATCCGTCATTTCTATCAATTGATGTTGCTTTACCGCTTGCTGCCCAGGGATATTTTGCTACTTCGTATTTTATTCCTTTTTCTTTTGCTTCTGTTTCCGTTAAGCCCGTCCATGCCAGTTCCGGATCCGTAAACACAACAGCAGGTATTGCATTCGGCTCAAATGCTGTTTTATTACCGAGGAGAGCTTCAACCGCCGTTCTTCCTTCGGCAAAGGCTTTGTGAGCAAGCATCGGGTTGCCGACAATATCACCAATTGCATAAATATTAATATCATCTGTTCTCATCTGTGAATTAACTACAATAAATCCTTTCGGGTCAATTTTAACTTTTGTGTTTTCAAGACCAAAACCCGTTGTTACCGGTCGCCTTCCAACGGAGACTAAAACTTTATCAAAAACTTGAACCGGTTCTTTTACGTTCGCTCCATCAAACCTAACCTGTAAACCGTTTTTCACCTTTTTGACCTCAACAACTTTCGTCTCCAAATAAACTGCTTCCATAATTTGATCAATTCTTTTCGCAAGAACATTTACCAAATCGCGGTCCGCACCCGGAAGCAAGCCCGGCATCATTTCAACAACAGTTACTTTGCTTCCTATGGCTGCATAAACAGAGCCAAGTTCCAACCCAATGTACCCGCCGCCAACTACAAGTAGTTTCTTTGGAATATCTATAAGTTCCAAAGCTCCGGTTGAATCAATAACGTTGGGTGAGTCAATTGATAAACCCGGCACTTTTGTTGGAATAGAACCGGTAGCAATGATACAACTATCGAATATGATTTCTTCACTGCCGCCACCCGTTTTTTCAACGATCACCGAACTTGAATTAACAAAAGACGCTTTACCTTCAATGAAATTTACTTTACGCATTTTGGCAAGCTGTCCCAATCCTCCTGTTAATTTATTTACTACATTATTTTTATAATCGCGTAATTTATTTATATCGATTTTAGGCGTACCGAAATCAATTCCCCATTTTTTAGCTTCTGCGGCTTCGTGTATAAGTTTAGAAATATGCAAAAGTGCTTTTGAAGGAATGCAGCCGACCCACGTACAAACACCTCCGGGATTTTTCCTTATATCTACCAAAGTTACCTGCAAACCTTTATCTGCAGCATGAAACGCGGCTGTATACCCTCCCGGTCCGCCGCCTATTACCAGTAATTGAGTTTTTGTGGACATATTCACTCTTTCAAATTTTTTACAGTAAAATTATTATTTAGCATACAGACACAAAAATAATAAAACGGGAGGAATAATCCGGTTCTAGTGCCGTTTCAAATTAATTAATATAGATTTTCTAATGATGATATACACTTGATC
>DYLN01000280.1 GCA_020722085.1 Melioribacter roseus | reverse complement strand
TGAAATGGCTTCCCAGCCAGGCCAGGGAATAAACGAAGTTCTTAAGGAAGCATTCAAAAAATTATCCGATGAACTTCCGCAGCTTTACAACGGCTATAGTCATTATGGATATCTTCCAATTGGAAATGATACAATTACTGTTATAGATCTCATAAATTCTATACCGAAAGATGAATGGGAGAAAGTCGATATACTCGGATGGCTTTACCAGTTTTATCAGGACGAAGAGAAACAATCTATGTATAAAGCCCTTTCGAACAATAAAAGAGTGTCAAACGAAAAAGAATTGGCGGCCATCACACAGTTTTACACGGAAGATTACATAATAAAATTTCTCGTCGAGAACACTCTTGGAAGAGAATGGATGGAGATGTATCCGAAAAGTAAGTTGATCGACAAGATGAACTTTTTCGATAGAAACACTGATCTTTCGCCAAGAAAAATCAAGAGTGTTAAAGCAATAAAGGTATTCGATCCTTCCTGTGGAAGTGGAAGCTTTTTGCTTTATGCCTTTGATCTTCTTTATGAGATGTATCTGGAAGAGGAAGGCTTTTCTGAAAATATTCCAAATGAGATCATAAAAAACAATCTATACGGTCTTGATATAGATGAAAGAGCAATACAGATAACGGCATTGAATCTTTATTTGAAATCAAAAACCATATCGAAAGATTCAATATTGACGAATTCGAATTTATTTCCGATTGACATCGAAGAAATGAATAACGATAAACTTAACAAATTCATCGAGTCTCACTACGATTCAAATAGAGGTACTTATGAAAATTTCGTCGATACCGTCACGGGACTTAAATATTTGAATATGATCGGCTCTCTTTTCAGAATAAAACCTTTAAATGGAAAGATCAAAAAAGAAAAGACCATGAAGATAGCCGAGGGGCTTGAAGAAAATTATTATAGTGAAATGTCGGAAAAAATCAAAGAATTAATTCAATCTTTTCCGGAACAGCAAGATGCTATCTCGGCCCTTATAAATCAGAATTATAAAAAAGAACTTAACGGAATAAAACTTTTGTTTGAAAAATACGATGTCGTGATAACCAATCCTCCTTATCTCGATTCCGGAAAGCTGTCAGATTACATGAAAAAATATCTCAAAAATTACTATCCCGATTCTTATTCCGATATGTATTCCGCTTTTATAGAAAGGTGTCTTGAATTGACGGAACAAAATGGATTTCTTGGCATGATCACGATGCAATCGTTTATGTTCATCTCTTCTCACAAAAAACTTCGTGAGTTGATTCTGAAAGAGTCCAAATTTGTGTCGACTGTTCATCTCGGGCCGAGGGCGTTCAAAAGCATTAACGGTGAAATTGTCAACACAGTTATGTTTACTGTAAGAAAAGGACATAATGAATTTGATTCGATCTTTCACAACGTGAAAGAATTTGATCATGATTCGAAAATCGAAACTATTTCAAAATGCCTCAATAAAAAAATTTTTGGCAGAACCTTTAAATTATCTCAAGAAAAGTTTTCGATGATTCCCAGTTCACCTTTTGTGTACT
>DYLN01000279.1 GCA_020722085.1 Melioribacter roseus | reverse complement strand
CCCCATATGCCCATTTTATCATTTATAATAATAACCACCCCTTTTATTCCCTGTATACTTCTCGCAAATTTCAGTCCTTTTGGTATGTCTCTTTCCTCCTTAATTAAATTTCCAATTGCTGTTGCTGCGGCATCTGCTAAAAAAGTGCTTCTTGAAATTACAACAACTGCATCTGCATTTCCAAAACTTAAAGAATGCGAAACAGTGCCAGAAGAAGTACAAACTCCCAAGGGAGTTTCGTCGCCTGAAATTTCGAGGGCAATTTTTCCAGTGAACTTTGATTTGCCGGCATAAATTCCAATTAACCTTTTTTTTGAACTTTTTATAAATATATCTCCACCATTTTCAACAATTACCTCTGAGGAATGTTTAAATAAATCCTTTCCCACAAATTCGGCAATTGCTCCAGCAACGCTCGCCATCGGACCCACACCTACTTTTTCTGAAGCCCGGGCCATCTCTCTAACAATTTCAGGAGCACTATTTTCAACCTTAAGCGGCTCAAGCGTTGTAAAAAAAATAGGATTTTTTTCTATATATTTTTCCACTGATGCCCGGTGCCTTAAAATAGATTCCAGCGCTTTCTCCTTCAAATTTTTTGATGCACAAATAAACAGGTCTGTTTCTCGAACTTTAACTTCAAAAGATATTAAATCATCGCTTTTACACCAATTTCTGTAAAATCTTGGCTCATACAAGTTCTTATCCCCACATTGTCGGGAATCCGAAATAAAGAACATAATTAAATACACAATTTCTAAAGACGTCAATGTTTTGTTCTCATTTTATTGCCTAATTGGTCTTTCTTTAAGTCCTTTAATTTTTATTCCTGATTCTACGCCCGGAAGCGGAGCAACCGGCTCTGTTAATAAAAATTTCCCTGACTTTATCCAACCTTTTAAAATTTCTGCAATTTCTTTAGCTTTTGAATAACTTGAAAGAGAAGCTGTTGGAACTTCCTTTCCCAAAACCTTTATCATGCCGCTTTTGAGCTCGGCATAAGAGACCTCGGCCAAAGAACCAGAATAGGAATTACTAAAATCAATAACCTGGGCAAATATATTTTCATCTTTTACGGCCGTATACTGTGCTATTTCTTCATTTAATATAGGAATAGGAACACCAATGCCGACGAGTAATGTTACTCCATAACCAATAATACTTGCGCCTCTAAGCCATCTACTATTCATTTGTTTTAAATTGCCAATTACAGCCAGGGTGCCAGCGGGCTCGCAGGGGACTCCGTTTTCTTTCCTTTTAGCGCAGGGATTATGCTGGGTTCCATGCCAGGCAATATATCCTATTCCACCGCCGAGGAAAATTTTCGTGCCAATGCCTATTGTCTTATAATAGGGGTCGTTTAATAAAGGGGAGAGCTGGCCGGCTGTGCAATAATTCGCATTTCCCAAATTTGGTTTCAAAACGCCCATATAAGTATAAATAATTTTGTCTGATAAATTCACGGCAACATTATAATTCTGGCATGCATTTCTGATATTAAACAGAACTGCCTCATTCAAGTCCTTTATATTAATGTATGTT
>DYLN01000012.1:22019-47589 GCA_020722085.1 Melioribacter roseus | reverse complement strand
GCGTAATGTGAGTTACTAATATGTTATTGATAAATTCTTCTAATGGACAATCTGGGTCTAATATGCTTAAAGATCGATAAGATTATTATTCATACCTCAACGCTTCTATCGGATCGAGATTTGAGGCTTTATATGCAGGATAAGTACCGAAAGCAACTCCAATAATCACGCACAAAAATACACCGATCAAAATCCAGTCAACGGGCAAAATAGCAGCAGCATTTAAAAACGAACCCGCAATATTACCGGCTAATATTCCTAAAATAATTCCAACTGCTCCTCCGCCCAGGCATAATGAAACAGCTTCAATTAAAAATTGTGTTAGGATATTCGATCTTTTTGCACCAATAGCTTTTCTAATTCCTATTTCCCTTGTTCTTTCGGTAACAGAAACAAGCATAATATTCATTATTCCTACACCTGCAGCCAACAACGCAATTGCGGCGACAATATATGAGCCTATCCGCACTCCGGCTGTAATATCATTAATTTGGGAGAGAACTGATTCATTTGAAAAAATAGAAAAGTCGCTTTCTTCTGCCGGCGATACTTTTCTTATAGTTCTAAAGTAGCCTTCAGCAGTTTCAATTAAATTTTCATAATCCTCTTTGCCGTAAGACATAACTGTAATATTGATACTTCTGCTTCTTTTCCCGTAAAAAGATTGAAAAGTTGTCAAGGGAGCAATTGCAAAATTATCCTGGCTTTGACCAAAGAAACCGCCCTGTTTTTCAAGAACACCGATTACCTTTAATTTATGTCCGTCAACCTTCACTTCCTGCCCGATAGGATCTTGAAAAACAAAAAGAGTTTTAGCTACATCTGCTCCTAAAACAATAACCTTTTCGTATCTCTGGATATCTCTTTGATTGATTGCTCTGCCTCTGTCAATTATCCATTTATTATTCGGAAATGCATCGACTGTTACACCGGCAAATGACACATTAGGGTTGGTTTCTTTATTTCTGTAGCTAAAAACTTTTCCACTGCCCCACTGTTCGGCACCAACAGATTTTGCCTGGGTTAACTTCTCTTTCAAAGCATAAAATTGTTCAAGCGTTATGTCGGGTCTGTTTCTGTACTTAGCAAATGCTCCAGGGCCGCCTGTTTGTACAGCAGGCCATTTCTGAATCTGGAAAGTGTTTTGCCCAAGCTGTGAAACACCCTGCTCAATACTTGCCTGAAGCATTTCTATAACAGTACTGATAGCTATTATGGAAAATATTCCCACCACAATGCCTAGTATTGTTAATGCAGAACGCAGTTTATTTGTGCTCAAAGATTTGAACGCTACTTTAACTAATTCTAATATTTCCATTATTCATACCTCAATGCTTCTACCGGATCTAGCTTTGATGCAGTATAAGCCGGTGCAAAACCGGATACGACCCCGGTTATTAGTGATATAATAACAGCCAGGATTACTGCATCAACCTGTACAGACGTCGGTAAAAATTGATTAACTATCATACTTAATATCAGCGCAAGGAGAAAACCAACTAAGCCTCCAAGCAAACAAATTATTACAGCTTCGGTGATGAACTGACTTAAAATAGTTCTTTTCTTTGCACCAATTGCTTTCCTGATGCCTATTTCTTTAGTTCTTTCTTTAACCGATACAAACATAATATTCATAATTCCGATTGCACCTACAAATAACGCAAGACTCGTGATGAACAAACCTGCTATTTGTATTACGCCAATAGTTTGATTGATGTTATTTAACAAACCTTCCTGCTGATTAATTGAAAAGTCATTAGCCTCGCTGTATTTCAAGCCGCGCACCCTTCGCATTATTCCGATTGCTTCTTCTTTAACAGGTTCAATCATCTGAGTGTTTGGTGCTCTAACATTTATTGTTATGCTTCTAAAAGACTGGCTCTGAAGATACTTAAACACATTTTGTATCGGAATAAAAACTTGATTGTCGGGATTAAAACTTCCCATTACCCAACTTCCCTGTTCAGAAAGCACACCGACTACCTTGAATTTTTGCCCTTTAATTTTAATATCTTCGCTTAATGCATGTCTGTGCGGAAACAAATTTTTGGCAACGGTATTACCAAGTACTACTACATTTCTTCCGCCCCGACTTTCAATCTCGTTAAAAAATCTGCCTTCGTCAAAGGTAAGATTTGTTGTACGGATGTAGTCATTGGTAGTACCAGTAATAAAAATAGCTTCGAGTGTTGTGTTTTTATGCTTAATTTTTTGAATAGACCAAACTGTAGGAGCAGCTGCAATAGGCAATTTTGCCGATTCGGAATATCTGCGGTAATCTTCCAGAGTAAGATTTCTTCTATTTCTTAATTCCCACCACGGAATGTCATTATTAAACCATTCCCATTTATCGATATAGAGATTATCCGAACCGAGAGAGGAAACTCCCTTTTGAAATACATTATCGATACCTTTAATAGCCGTAGACATAAGTACAACAGACGTTACACCAATTACAATTCCCAGTGTGGTTAATACAGACCTAATTTTGTTAGCCCGAATAGCACGCAGAGAAATTAATAAACCTTCTTTCAACTCAAACAGGTAATTTTTCATTGTTTCCACCGTCAACCTTTAGGCTACTTCTTCTTTTTTCTTCGGGATAACTCTTTTAATCACATTTTCATCCCTTTCAATTAAGCCGTCACGAATTCTGATTATTCTTTCGGCATGTTCGGCGATATATTCTTCGTGAGTCACTAAAATTATAGTATTACCTTGTTGATAAATATCGTTAAACAAAGACATTATATCTTCGCCGGTTTTTGTATCGAGGTTACCGGTTGGTTCATCGGCAAGTATAATAGAAGGTCTAGTAACCAATGCACGGGCAACTGCTACTCTTTGCCTCTGCCCTCCGGAAAGCTCATTGGGTTTGTGGTGCATTCTATCGGCTAAGCCGACATTTTCCAAAGCCAAAATTGCTCTTTCTTTTCTTTCTGATGCTGGAACGCCTGCATATATTAAAGGAAGTTCAACATTATGAAGTGCATCAGAACGCGGCAGCAAATTAAAAGTTTGGAATACAAAGCCAATTTCTTTATTTCTGATTTTTGCCAGCTCGTTATCGTTCATTTCACTGACATTATGTCCTTTGAAATTATATAAACCGCGTGTCGGCGTATCGAGGCAGCCTAAAATATTCATAAGTGTTGACTTGCCTGAGCCGGACGGACCCATTATAGCTACATACTCATTCTTATCAATTTTTAATGAAACATCCCTAAGTGCATGAACTTCTTCAGCACCAACTTCATATACCTTAGCTACATGTTCGATTGTTATTATGTTCATATTAAACTCGTTTTGTGGTTAAGAATTTTGTTTCCCTGAACCTTTTTGTTTTGACTGAACCGATACCTTCGTGCCTTCTTCCAATTCTTTGGAAATAGCGCGATAAGGACCGCTTACAACTTCCTCCCCACCTTTCAATCCTTTTTCGATTTCTATGTAAGTATCATCGCTGATTCCAGTTTTTACTTCTACCATTTTAGCTTTTCCGTCCTTAATAATAAACACAACCTCTTTCGGTTTATTATTCTTTCCGTTTTTAACAGTATTGGCAGCAACAAGTCCACCTGTATCGTTGCTGCTTTGAGAAGTCATCATCGCTGGTACGTTGCTTCTTGCAGTTACACTCTGAATTGGCACAGAGACAACATTATTTTTTGTTTCGGTTTGAATGTCGGCGTCACATGACATTCCGGGTCGTATTGTGTTTATAGGATTTAACAACTTTATTTTTACTTCGAAGTTTACAACTTCTTCCTGAGTGCCCAGTCCCGTTGTTACCGCACTATTTCCAATTTGAGTTACAACTCCTTTAAAAACCTTGTCGCCGAAAGCATCAATATTTATATTTGCCGTATCACCAACCGAAACAAGAACAACATCGTTTTCGTCAACATCAACGGTAGCTTCCATATTGCTTAAATCGGCTACGGTCAATAATTCAGTACCCGGACTGAAACCGCTCCCCAAAACTCTCTGGCTCAATTCAACATTTCTTTTGCTAATCGTACCGTTAATTGGAGAATAAATAGAAGTTTTATTTAAGTTTTCTATTGCCTCGTTAAGAGCAGCTTCTGAATTCTGCACAAAAAATTTCTGAGCATTTAGTTCACCAAGCCTCTGCAAGTAATTCGATTTAGCTGCCTCAAGGTCTGCATCGCTTGCTAAGCCTTTTTCATACAAACCTTGAACCCTTTTATAATCTGCTTCTACCTGGTCTAAAACAGCTTGACGGGAATTAAGCGTTGCCCTTGCCTGAGCAAGAGTTGCCTCAGCTTTATTTTTTTGTGCAATGTAAATATCCGGTTTTATTCTTACGAGGAGCTGTCCTTTATGAACATTATCTCCTTCTTCAACAGGCAGTTCAACAATCTCGCCGGTAACTTCTGCACTGATTGTGACCTGGAAAACCGGATTGATTTTCCCTGTTGCAGAAACAACTTGCGTAATTGTTCTTTTAGCAACAGGTTCGGTCTGTACCTGTATTATCTCCTCTTTGTTCCCGCCGAATGCTACAATCAGAATTACGACCACCAGCAGCATTCCTAACCCGCCGAATATGAATAATTTTTTCTTGTTCTTTTTCTTTCCGTTTGCCATTTTATTTAGCTCCTTTAGGATTTATTCAAATTTTTTATACTCGAGTTTGCCGAGCGAATTCATTAGCGCATCTTTTGCTTTGTAGAAATTGTACAACGCATCTATCTTGTTTCTTAAAGCATCGGTATAATCTCTGTCTGCCTGAAGCACGTCCAATATTGTCCCGGAACCAAGATTATATCTTTCTTGATTTACCTTTCTATTTTCTTCGGCAGAAACAACGTTTTTGGTTGCCACATCAAGACTTTTCTTTGCTGCTGTTAAATCGAGGTATCCTTGTTTTATCTCAATTTTAATTTGTCTTTCCAGTGTGTTTAAATCTTCTTCTACATTTTTTTGGGAAGCAATAGCCAATTCAATATTATTTTCTGTATTGAAATTTGAAAAGATAGGAAGATTTAATGTCAGACCGACGCTCCATGTTTTTCTGTTGAATAAGTTGTCGGGGTCGGTTGCACTTGTACCGAAAGAATAATTGCCGGATAACAATGGATAAATACCGCCGCGCGCTATTGTAACACCACTTTTAGCAGCATCAACCAATAACTGCTGGCTTTTGAAATCACTTCTGTTTGCCAGTGCTTGGTTAACCATAACGGTTACGTCGTCAAACATACTCATATATTTATTGGTATTAACGGAATCTTTCTCGCCGTAAGGATCAATAAATTTATAATCTTCCAAAACATTAGTTCCCAAATAATTTAATAAAGTAGTTTTGGCTGTTTCAAATGTATTTTGTGCTTGAATCAAAAGAAGCTCTGCATTTCCAAGCTGAACCTGCTGGCTGTAGACATCGGCGATTGCTACTGCTCCCAATCTATGTCTTTCTTGAACGGTTTCGAGAAATTTCTGATTGTATTTTACATTTTCTTCGCGCACTTTCATCAACTCTTCGGCATTGAGTACAGCATAATAGTAAGTGGAAGTTTGCAGCACAATATCCTGCTTAATTTTTTCAAGAGTTAATTTTGCCGCATCAAGATTATCGCTTTGCCTCGAAATATTTGCCCAGTTTGCAAGTCCGTTAAACAAAGTAACACTTCCGCCAAACCCCAACTGATAATACCGGTTATCTGTCTGTGAAGGAGGAATTGTTACAAGATTACCGAAGAAATCTCTTTGTACGCCGCCTACATCGTTAATTCTCTGCCAGTTCCATGTAGCTTGAGCTCCCAAACTCGGCAGAAGATCTCCGTAAGCACTTTTTAATTGTGAAATGTTTGTCTGCAGGTTATTCTTAGTTTTAATCAATTCAGGATTTCTTTGGAGGGCAATTTTTATGGCTTCATCAAGAGTCATAGTTTTTTGAGCTAAAATAGGAACGGCTGCAAATAATAATATTCCCAAAAGTATTCTTCTCATTATTGTCTCCTTTTTACAGAAGTTAACCGATTTAATTTTTTAACATTTTTGACGAATTTAGAAGTACATAAGTTACAAAAAATCTTCTGCTGTGGTAAATTTTTTTTATGCTGTCGAAAATTTCCGGATTATTGAGAAGATAAGAAGTTGTCTTTAATTTGTAAAAGATAATTGTAGGCTTCCTCAAAATTGTTGCCGATTTTACCATCCAAAATAGCTTCTTCTATGGCAGATTTTATTTCCCCGACTTTTTTCGATGGTTTTAAGCCGCATACTTCCATAATTACATCGCCTCTAACCGGAGATTGAAAGGCTCTCAATTTATCTTTCTCAAGAACTTCATGGACGCGGTTCATCACTTTTTCATAATTTCTCAAATATTTACTTACCTTAGATTGATTTTTGCTTGTAATATCTGCACGGCACAGTGTAATCAAATCTTCCAGATCATCACCTGCGGCAACAATAAATCTTCTAATAGCAGAATCGGTAACCTGATCATCAACCAGTGCTATCGGTCTCAAATGAAGCCGTACAAGCTTTTCTACATAAGGTAATTTTGTATGCGGCAGCTTCATTCTGTTAAAAATATTTTTCATCATTCGCGCTCCTAGTTCTTCGTGTCCGTGGAAAGTCCAGCCAATGCCGTCAACAAATTTCTTTGTCTGTGGTTTTGCAATATCATGGACTAAAGCCGCAAAACGAAGCCATATTGAAGCTTCAGGATCAGTAACTGCGGAAACATTATCAACTACCATAAGAGTGTGCAGAAATACGTCTTTATGATGATGATCTTTTCTTTGTTCTACACCTTCCATTTCTGCAATTTCCGGGAAAACAATTTCCAGAACTTTAGTCTGGTGCATGTACATCAATCCTACAGATGGTTTTGGAGAAGCTAAAATTTTCAAAAATTCGTCTGTAATCCTCTCTTGGGCTACTATTTTTAATCTATCCGCCATAGCTTCTGCTGCTTCAAGTATAGAACTATCAATATCAAATTCAAGCTGTGCGGCAAATCGGAAAGCGCGCATTATCCTTAAAGGATCGTCATCAAATGTCTTGTACGGATCAAGAGGGGTTTTAATTATTTTTTTCTTGATATCTTCGAGTCCCGAGAATTTATCATAAAGCTCTCCAAAATTATTTTTGTTCAGAGATACTGCCAATGTATTGATGGTAAAATCTCTGCGGTTAATATCATCGTCAAGAGTTCCGGGTTCCACTATGGGATTTCTGCTGCCTTTTACATACGATTCTGTCCGTGCGCCTACAAATTCCAGAGTGTAATCTTCGTACTTAAATTGTGCCGTTCCAAAATTTCTATAAATAACAATGTTTTTTATGCCTAATCTATTTGCCAATTTTTCTGCAAATTCAGGTCCATCCCCAATAATCAAAATATCCATTTCGGGTTTTTGTCTGTTCAAGAACATGTCTCTCACAAAACCGCCTACAAGATATACTTCTTCCTTCCGCTCGTCTGCAAGAATAGAGACCTCTTTCAGAAGTTTTATTTTATCTATTTTTTTGTTCAGATTCATTTTGAGTCAATTATTCTTATTTGCTTAGCAGCATCGTTATAAAAATTAATAAGCCAATTAATCATTTTAAGATTTTCTACAAGGACATCCCTCAAGAAATTATTCTTTTTATATTCAAGTGAAATAACACCAAAATATTTTGCCGTATTAAAATCCATGTTATTTATAAAATATCTGGACAATAATAAAGCACAATAACTACTTTGCTGATCAGTCACCTTAAAGTTATTAAAAAAAACAGTCTTAATCTTAGCAGAAATCGAATCCGAATTCTCCGAGTACTGCATTAGTAATGGAATTAATGCTTTGTTTCTTGATTTTTCATAGATGTCAAAAATTATACTAAATTTTTCCTTAGTGCTGCCAAACAAAAAATCTTTATAATGGTAACCAGCATAATTGTTTATTTCCTTGCCGAACGAAGCAAAACTTTCATAAAGATAATTAGGAGATTCGCCAATAACCGAATCAAATATACTATTTGCAGAATTTGAATTTTCACAAAGCTGATAAGAATCGGCGAGGTTCAGTTGCAAATTAAAATAGTACTGTGACTGCTTAAAATTGTTTATCTGAGATTTAATAATTTCATTTGCTTTTTCCGGCATGTTTAATTTATACAGCGAATTTATATAACCATGTAAGGCAGAATAAGAATTGGAATAATCGTAAATATTTTTAAAAAGCGAAGAAGAACTATAGTAATTACCTTCATTGTACATCCGGTACGCTGAGCTTAATTGGCGTGCGGCAGTACGAACACAATATTTTTTAAATACAGTAAGTCCCGCAAAATATAATTGTGCAGTATACGGATTGAAACCGTAGTCAATTGATTTCAGAAATTTTATATAATCTTTTTCCAGTTCTTCTATGCTTTTACCCGTGTGTTTTTTGAAATCGGCATCATGATAAATTTCTTTAACTGTTTCTATGTTATATTTTTCAGAAATAAATCTGATAAACGAACCAGCATAAACATACGCCAAGGAAGAATAGCTCGCAAAAAAGTTCAATCCGGAAAACAATTTCACCAAATTAATTCTGTATCCTGCCTCATAAGCTATTTTCGCAATTGTGTGAACGGGGTAATCGTCAAAATTATTCTCAAAAGCAGTGGCAATTCCCTCAATTAATGCTGGGCTAAATCCTGCTGCTACCTTAAAAGGTGTGCTCCCAAAATGACCCGATATAATATGAAGCAGTTCGTGCTTCAGGGTGGTATTTATATCATGAATATTGATGTAAATTTGATTTAGCCATGGTTTTGCCACGTCCGCATTGCCTGCACCGATTAATTTTCTTTTCTGTTCTTTATCGGCAAAAATAAAAGAGGTAATTTTTTTGTCAAAATTTATTTCAAGTTCTCTTGATATTTCATGAAAGTAATATTCATGTTTCACTGCTAACAAGTAGGGATTAATAGAATTATGTAACTTAGGATAATTTATTATAAAATGAGGGGTTATAATGTGTTTATTTAAAGTTTTATATAGTGTTTTTGAGCTAGTTGAAAATCCTAACTCTGATTTAAAACTGAAAAAGAATACATACACAAGCAGCGATAAGACAAATGCAAGAAACTTTATTTTTTTTAGTATTTTGCTAAAAAAATAAGCAAGCAAAAAATTTAGCACAGCAATAATAATTATTATGATTCTATATAAAACTAGCTTCAAATCGATAGGAATGTTTTCATCATAGATTGTACCTGGGAAATAGCCAATAAATGGATTGTAAAAATATAATTGTGGGTTAAAGTAAAACTCTATATAAATTGGTATAAGTAAATATGTTATAAATAAGAGACTATAGTTTAAATAAATTATTTTCTTTTTCGAAAACAAAGAAATAATTACGGCTATCGACAAAGAGAAAATAACTGATGGAACTGTAATGACCAAATAAAATAGATAACCATCTAAAACTGGACATTCAGGGAATAATACTGCTTTAAAACTTGCAATCAGCAACGGAAGCAAAAGTGATAACCCGAAATAATATTTTTTTTCAAATATAATCTTTACAGTCTTCTGATTCCTTCTTAAAAAATGCAAAGCTGCGAGTCCGAATAGATAGGACATTACAATTCCATTAACTATACTAAATTCATAGTTAAAAGTACTTAAGAGTGGAATGTTAACAAGAATTATATTGAAAATTATTATGGCAAGAAGAATTATATTTGGCAAAGAAATATATTTTTTCACTTAACTTCAGCCTCAAAATTCTGAAGTTGTGACACGTGTTATATCGGCATTAAGCATTTTCAGTTTTTCTTCTATTCTTTGATAGCCTCTATCGATATGATAAATTCTTAAAATTTCAGTCTCACCCTCGGCAGCCAATCCGGCAAGGACAAGCGAAGCACTTGCGCGCAGATCGGTAGACATCACTTTAGCACCTTTTAATTTTTTTACACCCTTTACAACTGCGCTGTTATTACGCAGCTCGATTTGTGCTCCCAATCTCATAAGCTCAGGGACATGAGTAAAACGGTCCAAATAAATTGTATCTGTAATTGTAGAGGTTCCTTCCGCTAAAGACATGTAAGCAATCCATTGTGCCTGCATATCGGTAGGGAATCCAGGGTAAACTGCAGTGGTGACATCGACATTTTTAATTATAGAATTATTTGCATCTAACTCTATTATCCCATTATTTACAATTAAGTTAACTCCACTTTCCTTTAATTTATCTAATATTATTTCTAAGTGTTCCGGGTTATTATAAGCTATATTTATTTTACTGCGGGTTATAGCACCTGCAATTAACATAGTTCCTGCTTCGATCCTATCGCCGATATTTTTAGTTGTAACAGGTTTTAATTCTTCAACTCCTTCAATTTCAAGAGTAGAGCTGCCAATTCCTTTAATATGTGCTCCCATTTTGACAAGTGTTTCTGCAAGCAAGGTTATTTCCGGCTCAATAGCAGCATTAAAAATTAAAGTAGTACCCTTTGCTAAAGAAGCAGCCATTAAAGTATTTCCGGTTGCTCCGACAGAGGAAACATCAAAATGTATTTTTGCTCCGTTTAATCTTTTGGTTTTAGCAATTATATAACCCTCTTCCAATTCAATTTCTGCTCCAAGTTTTTTCATAGCTTCAAGGTGAAGATTGATAGGTCTTGGTCCCCATGCACAGCCTCCAGGCATAGAAACCTTTGCATATCCAAAACGGCTTAACAGTGGTCCCAATACATAAATGGAGGCTCTCATTTTTTTTACATGCTCGTAGGGAGCAATCTGATTTTTAATTCTTGATGTATCCAATTTCAATTCATGGTTATAAAACTCCGATTCTACCCCCAATGAGTTCAAGAGTTTTATCATTGTATATATATCGTTTACTTCCGGGGTATTAAGAATTGTGTTTTTTCCTGCATTTAATAAGCAAGCAGGCATTAATGCAAGCGCTGAATTTTTTGCCCCGCTTATTTCAACTGAGCCGGAAAGCTGCTTACCGCCGTGAATTATGAACTTATCCATTATTCAAATTTCCCGATAAATCTTTATAAAAATCTAAGAATGGTACCATTTATTCCAACTATAAAAACATGCCCATCGGAATTAACAGTCATACTATTTAATTTGGAAAAAACACCTGTACGAATCTGCTGCCAGTTTTCACCCTTTGTGCTGGAAAACAAAAGAACACCCTTCATTCCAAGTGCGATAACGTTATCATCACTGATAAATTGAACTTTCTGCAAGCCTCCGCCGGCATCCAGATTAACTTTCTGCCATGTACTCCCGTAATCTTTGGACCTCAAAATTGTGCTGTTTCCTCCTACAATTATACCGTAACCATTTTTATTAAAGTCAATTGATTTTAGATAATCATCAGTAATTTTTTCAATTGGTTCCCAAAGATTTCCTCCGTTTGACGATTTTAACACTTCACCGTTCCAGCCAATTGCGAAGCCTGTCCGCTTATCGGCGAAGCTGAGATCAAATAACAAATTATTAGAGTTTGTCTGAACTTTATTCCAGTTGAAGCCGCCGTCTTCGGTTTTAAGAATTAATCCTCCATCGCCGCATATATACCCAACATTATTATCTATAAACTTAATACGGAAGAAGGAATTTTTAAGTTCGGGAACTATTGTTATTGGCAGATATGTTTTCAGAAAATCACGGCTGTAGATTAACGTTGCAGAATCACCAACCACAAATGACTTGCCTCCCGGGAAAAAAACTGCATCATGAAGCGATGATTTTGTACCTAAATAAATTGATGACCACGACTTTCCGCTGTCTCTTGAAACCACAGCAGTTCCAGAATCCCCTACAGCAAAAGCATTCATAGGATCGATGAAGAAAATTGCATCTAAGTTATTTCTAATATTATTAGGAATTTTTTCCACTGCGGAAAGTTTTGCTTTGTCTTCTTCGGAACTGAATAAGCTCTGAATATTATATTTTTTGAAATCGTCCAATGCATTACTTCTCAGCAAATCATCTACCTGATTATAGACAAACCATGACAAAGCAATCAATGCAATAACTATTAAACTAAACGCAAAAGTTGATAATACTTTTGTCCTTGGTGAAGATGATTTTCTTTTTTGAAAATAACTGCTTGTAAGTTTAGATACTGATTTTTCAAGCTCATCAAGGTCACCAAAAATTTCTTCACAAGAGCTATAGCGGTCAAGAGGATTTTTTTCCATCATTTTATGCAATATATGGTCAAGAATTTCCGGCGTGTTGGTTAGCTGATCAGTTACCCGCGGAGCTCTCTTTTTTAAGTGAGCTTCCATTAATTCATATTCGTTATCATAATTAAAAGGAGGTTCGCCAACGAGCATTTCATAAGCCGTGCAGCCGAGTGAATAAATATCGCTTCTGTTTGTTACGTCAGCGGCTTTTATTTGCTCTGGACTCATATAATAAATTGTACCGACTTTTGCACCAGGCTGTGTTACATCTTTATCGTAGAGTGATTTTGAAATGCCAAAATCCATTATTTTTGTTATACCTTCTTTGTTTAAAATTATGTTGGAAGGTTTAATATCCCGATGAACAAAACCTTTAGAATGTGCATGCCCAAGTCCAAGCAGCACCTGCCTTAAAATATATATCACATCATAGAGATGAAACCGGCTTTGTCTTTGAATTACTTTCTCAAGACTTTCGCCTTCGACATATTCCATTACAATCCCCAAAAGATCAGAGTATTCAATGAAACCGTAAACAGCAACGATGTTCGGATGGGAAAGTTTAGCTTGGTTTTTTGCCTCTCTTTTGAACCTTTCAACAAATCCTTCCCTGTTATAAACATTGGAACTTAACATCTTAATTGCCACGTAACGGTCGAGTTTGGTATCGTAAGCTTTATAGACAATGCCCATTCCCCCTTTGCCAAGTACTGAGGTTATACGATAATTATCAATTACCTTACCAATTAAATTTTCCATAACTATTAATTTTTTTAAACATTTTTAATATATAAAATTTCTATAATCCCATCGATGAAATATTATGTTTTTAAAATGTATTATAAAAAACAAGCAGAGATGTATTAGAATCGATTTTATTGATTTTGCCTCCAATATAAATTAATTTTGTAAGTCTTATGCGAGAGTGGCGGAATTGGCAGACGCGCTAGACTTAGGATCTAGTACCGCAAGGTGTGGGGGTTCGAGTCCCCCCTTTCGCACACTTACTCATTAATTAAATTTAGAGGTTTTAATTGGAAGTTAAAATAAATAATATATCAAATTCATTGCAAGAGGTCGAAGTTGTTTTAGGCTATGATGAAATCACCGACGAAATTAACGAAGCATATATTTCGGAAAGGGAAAAAATTTCGATGCCTGGCTTTAGAAAAGGCAAAGTACCGATTAATATGCTGAAAAAACTTTACCGGGATGCAATTGAATACCAGGCAAGTGAAAAAATTGCTACCAAAAAATTCTGGGATATAGTCGATCAAAACGACCTAAAACCCATTAACACACCGCAGTTAACCGATATCAATTTTGAGATAGATTCCAAGTTATCATTTAAGGTTAGATTCGAAATTATTCCTAAGCTGCAGCTGAAAGATTACAAAGACTTAACCATTGAAAAGCCAGTTTTCAAAACAAAAGAAGATGAAGTTGATAAAGAAATTGATTTTTTAGTCAAACCTTACTTAAAATATGAATCCGCAGAAGTTGTTGAAAGCAGCAGTTTTAGAATAACCGTAACGCTTCAACGGCTTGATGAAAACAGCATTCCAATCATCGGTTCAAGGTCAGAAAATATGCTGATCGATCTCAGCGATGAGAGAATTAATCCACAAATAGCGTTAAATGCCAAGGATAAAAAGGTAGGCGACAAATTTAACTTTGAATTTGTTGATGAACATTATCACGGTACAGAAAAACATAGAGAAGAATTCAAGTATGAAGCAGAAATAACCAAAATTGAAAAAATAATATATCCAGAGTTAACAGAAGAGATTATAAAAAAGATATCAGGCAACAAAGCGACTACTACTGAAGAACTTAGAAATTATGTTAGAAACAACATCGAAGATTATTATCAAAAACAATCGGAGGAAATTTTTACAAATAATTTGTTAGCCGCTGTCGTTAAGAATAACGATTTTGAACCGCCACAAGGATACGTTGATGCAATTCATAAAAGATTTGTAGAGCTGGAAAAACAAAACGCAAAGAGATATAACTCGAAATCATTTGATGAAAAAGTCGTCTCTGAATACTATAAACCGAGAGCTATCTGGAATGCTAAATGGCAAATCATTCTCGAAAATCTATGCGAAATTGAAAACATAAAAGTTGAGGAATCCGACCTGCAAGAACTTGCTCAAAAAGAATCGGAATCGACCGGAATTTCAGTAGAAAAGCTACTCAAATTTTACAAGGATTCGAATAGACAAAATTCATTGCTGGAAGATAAAGTGATAAAATTCCTCAAAGACAACACAAAAATTAAAGAGGTTGATCCAAAAGCAAAAAATAATGAACTGAACTAAAAGGATAATCAGATGAAACATGAAATCTACAACCAGCTTGTACCTTACGTGATTGAACAAACAGGCCGCGGTGAGAGAGGAATGGATATTTTTTCCCGCCTGTTGAGAGAAAGAATTATATTTATTGGCAATGCAATTGATGATCATATCGCAAGTTTAACAATTGCACAGCTTTTGTTTCTCGAAGCTGAAGACCCTGAGAAAGATATTAGTCTTTACATAAATTCACCGGGTGGAAGTGTTTCCGCCGGACTGGCAATATACGACACTATGCAATACATCAAATCAAAAGTTGCTACTATTTGCGTTGGACTGGCTGCAAGTATGGGCGCTGTACTCTTAGCCGGCGGCGAAGAGGGTAAAAGGTCTGCTCTCCCCCATTCCAAAATTTTGATCCACCAGCCGTGGGTTGGAGGTTTGCAAGGGCAAACTGCAGATATAGAAATTCATGCTAAAGAAATGCTCAAGACAAGAGATACTATTTACAACATACTCGTCAAACATACCGGTAAAACTCTTGAGCAAATTACAAAAGACTGCGACCGTGATTTCTATATGACATCTCAGGAAGCTAAAGAATACAAAATTATCGACAACGTTTTGGAGAAAAGAATAACCCCCATAGATAAAAAAGAGAAAAAATAAACTATTTGAGAGGGGCTGTCTAAAAGTAATCTTTTTTAAGAAATGAGATACTTCCGTAATGAATGTCTTTGACAGAATTTCACAGCTTGCCCCGTGTATTTTACGGGGAATTTTTGCAGATAATTTAATTGTTCGTAGGTCGTTAGACTCTCGCCAGAGTTCGGCGAAGACTCCGTGAGTCTATCGGACTCAACGAGATTCTGTCGAACGACCGGCGAGTCCAATCTGTGACCTCGTTTGTGACGAAGTCACGAGACGGGCGGGCTCTACGAGACTCCCGTGGAGAATAATTACTTCTTAGACACCTTTTTTTTAAACCACTTTCATTTGGGCGCTTCTATGAAACTTAATTTCACCACTCTATTGTTGTTCCTTATTTCTTTTGGTTATATAATTCCCCAGAATAAACAATTAACAACTGAAGATGTTGTAATTAATTCTTATTCTACACTTGCTCCTAAAAATCTGAGACAGCTTAGTTGGATACCCGGCACTGATAAATATTACTTTGTCAGTAGCGGAAAAGAACAGTTTTTAATTTCGGGCTTTGTTGACAAAACCGATTTCGATACTCTGGCTAATTTAGATTCAATTAGAAAACAGCTTGAACAGTACAGTATAAAAAATGTTGTCAATTTTCCGCTAATCACGTGGATTGACCAACAAAATTTTATTTTCCTCATAAACGGCAGACTTTTCAATTTTAATATAACGTCTCAAAAAATTAATCCCGTTAATCAGTCGGATGAAAATGCCGGCGAAAATTCCCTCTCGCCTAATAAAAAATTTATCGCCTTTACGAAAGGGAACAATCTTTTTGTTTCTTTATCGAATAAAAAAACTGTACAAATCAGCAAGGATACAAATCAAGATATAGTAAACGGACAGGCTGTTCACAGAAATGAATTTGGAATTAACACAGGTATTTTTTGGTCGCCTATGAGCAATTATATTGCCTACTACCGTATGGATCAAACAATGGTTACAAACTACCCTATTGTTGATTTAACAACTACACCGGCTTCTTTGCATAATATTAAATATCCAATGGCTGGACAAACGAGTCATCATGTAACAATTGGCGTTTATGATATAAGGACAGGAAATACTGTTTGGTTAAAAACCGGCGAACCTCTTGACCAATATTTGACATGCGTCAGCTGGAGCCCCGATGAAAAATATATTTTTGTTGCTCACCTGAACAGAGACCAAAATCATCTTCAATTAAAAAAGTATGATGCTGCAACCGGTGAGTCTGTAAAAATTTTATTCGAAGAAAAAGATGATAAATATGTTGAACCGTTAAATCCTCTCTATTTTCGCCCAAATCATGCCGACGAATTTATCTGGATTTCTAGAAGAGACGGTTACAACCATCTTTATCTTTACAACACGGAAGGAAATTTAATCAAACAAGTAACCCATGGGAAATGGGAAGTACTGGATTTTAACGGCTTTGATAAAAATGGCAATGAGGTTTATTACACATCTACCGAAGTAAGTCCGATTGAAAAACATTTTTACAGAACAAATTTATCAAATGGAAAAACAGTCAATCTTACGCCGGAAGAAGGAACTCATGAAGTTTCTGCAAGTTCTGACGGGAAATATTTTATAGACAATTACAATAATCTTCACACGCCAAGAATAATAAATGTTATTGACCCGAACGGAAAAGTGATTAAGAATTTGCTAAATGCTGAAAATCCGATTAAAGATTATAAACTCGGACGTATAAAAATATTTACCATAAAAAATGAAGAAGGAATAAAATTTTACTGCCGGATGGTATACCCTGTTGATTTTGATTCAACGAAAAAATATCCGGTGATTTTTTATGTCTACGGCGGACCGCATGCACAGCTTGTTACCGATTCATGGTCTTTTGGAAGATATTCACTCTGGTTTCAACTTATGGCTGAAAAAGGGTACATTGTATTTACATTAGACAACCGCGGTTCATCCAATAGAGGTTTAGCATTTGAACAGGCTACTTTTAAAAGATTGGGTACATTTGAAGTTCAGGACCAGATGACAGGCGTGAAATACTTAAAATCTCTTTCTTATGTAGATTCAACAAGATTTGGAGTTTTTGGATGGAGCTTCGGGGGATTTATGACTACTTCATTAATGCTGAAAACAAACAATACGTTTAAAGTAGGCGTAGCCGGCGGTGCTGTGATAGACTGGAAATATTACGAAGTAATGTATACTGAAAGATATATGGATACGCCTCAAGCAAATCCCAAAGGTTATCAAGAAAGTTCATTGTTGAATTACGTCCAAAACTTGAAGGGAAAACTTCTCCTTGTTCACGGAACTTCCGATTCAACCGTAGTATGGCAGCATACGTTGGAGTTTGCAAAAAAATGTGCCGATCTAAATATTCCGCTGGATTACTTCCCCTACCCTGGGCAGCCGCACGGGGTAAGCGGACCGGATGCAGTTCATCTTTACAATAAAATAACAAATTATTTCTTAGATAATCTCTAATCGAATTTATGTAATAGACAGATAGAAATTTGTTTCAAAACTTTGATTATTTCTTTATTTTAATTTCATTAATGAAGTTTTTTTCTCAATAATTTTGACTGGTGAATGATTACGGGCGTAAAATTTGATATTCTTGAACAAATAAGTAGACTAAGCGACTCCGCAATAAAGGGTAGTGATTCATTCCCCGAAGATATTTGTAATTACATCGCCTCCGAACTTGATCTTCAAGCAGTAGTCTTATTTGAACTTACCCCTTTTGACAACTTTGTAGTTCTAGGCAGATCAATAGGTGCTAGAAAAAATTATTTGAGAGGCGCTACCTTCGTTTGCACAGCATGTAAATTACTGAAAGATAGTTCTGAATACTCGATTCATTCTGATTCTAACTGCGATATGCAAATCTCGGAATTTCTTGTTTATGAAAATTGTGTTAAATTTCCGCTTAATTCTAAAACGCAAGGATTCTTAAAGATTGCCAAGAAAACTCCCTTCTCTAAAGATGATAAAGAGTCGCTGGAAAAAATTATCAGGCTTTTGCAAGGACTCGTAAACCTCTGGATTATTTCGAGGGGCGGCGAAATCGGTTTTTCCAAACTGCCGTTAAACAAAATTGTTCTTGATTCCACCCTGGATTTACGCAGCCATGCAAATTTTCTTATCAGCCATTTAACTCTTTTAGCTGAAAAAAATTTAAATTCACCTCAGTTTGAACAGTTTAACTCTTTAAAACGGACTGCACAAAATTTATTAATAACACTTAATGACCTTATCGAACTTGCAAAAATTGATCACGGAAATTTAACGATTAATCTCAACAATATTAGTTTGTCCGCTGCTATTAATGATGTTGTAACTGTATTCAAAGTTAAATTAAAAAACACAAACGTTAATATCATTGCCGATATCTCAAAAGAACTGGCCCAAAAAATTCAGATTGATGAACAAAAGCTAAAGTACATTCTTATCAACTTGCTGCAAGTAAATATCGCATTGACAAATCGGGGAGAAATTAAAATATATGCGACAAAAACTTCCAAGACAAAATTCGGCATTACAATTACAGACACCGGTAAAGGATTAAGCAGAGAAAAAATTTCGAAATTTTTTGAACCTTACGCACTTACTGATCTAGAGGAAATTAAGACAACAACGCTTACAGGCTTATCATTAACTCTTGTTAAGAAATATATTGAATATATGGGAGGCACAATATCCATAAGTCTTACTGACACCGGCGGACTATCATTTAATATTATGCTAACAAAAAGCGGGGATATTATGAGTGAAATTGAAAACCAAATCTCGCAACTGCCAAAATCAGATACAAAAAATAAAGTTCTCGTAATTGAAGATGATTACGCAACATCGAAACTGTTGAGCAATTATTTAAATAAATGGGGTTATGAACCTGCAATTGTTAGCAACGAAGAGCAGATACAAAATTTAATCGGCAAAGAACATTTCCTTGCCATTATTCTTGATATCGAACTGCCGCATATAAACGGCTTAGAATTGTTAAAAACAATTCACGATCACCCGAATACCAAGAATACACCGGTTATTGTCTGCTCAATAGAACCGGAAGAACAAAAGGCTTACATGTTCGGAGCTGTCGAATATTTTGTTAAGCCAATAAATTATAATTTTTTGGTCGAGGTGCTGCAAAGTTACAAGTTAAAGAAAGATTCAAACGTTTTGTGTGTTGATGATGACGTCCCGACGCTTAATCTTATTAAACAAGCTATCGAGTCAGTGGGATACAACGCTGTTGCCGAAAGTGTTTCTGCAAAGGTTATGGATTTAATAAGAGAAAAAGATATTGACCTTGCCATTGTTGACCTTGATATGCCGGCACCAAACGGATTTGAATTAATCAAAATAATTAAATCGGAAAAGAAGTTTTCCAATCTCCCAATCATTATTTATACAGGCAAAGAAAATTATAAAGAAGATTTGTCAAAAATCGAAGGTCTCTTTGACGAATTATTTGAAAAGAAATCCACAAATATTGAAGACCTTGCCGATGTAATTAATGCAATGATTAACAGGTACGAACTTCCTCCTCCGGCTGAAGAAGTTCTGCAAAAAGAAAACGTTATAAAAATTCTGTTAGCCGAAGATTACAAACATTCACAAATTATTGTTACAAGACTGCTAAAGAAAAACAATTTTGAAAATGTAGTGGTAGTTGAAAATGGCGAAGCGGCTCTTGAAATGGCAAAGAAAGATAAGTTTGATTTGATATTAATGGATATGCAAATGCCGATAATGAATGGTTTTGAAGCAACCGAAAAAATACGAGAATTGGTCAATTATAAAGATACGCCTATAATTGCCCTTACCGCATTTGCAATGAAAGGAGACCGTGAAAAATGCCTGGAAGCCGGTGCAACCGATTACATACCAAAACCAATTGACAGCAAAGAGTTTATTGAAAAAATAAAATACTACACACAATCGAAGTAATCATAAGAGAAGGTGAAATTTTGTCTGATATCCGCGTTCGATTTGCTCCAAGCCCAACAGGTTATTTGCATGTCGGCGGTTTGAGAACCGCTTTGTATAATTATCTATTTGCAAAAAAAAATAACGGCAAATTTATACTTAGGATTGAAGATACCGACCGCAGTCGTTATGTAGAAGGAGCTGTTGAAAACCTTACTGCCGCTCTTAAATGGGCAGGGCTGCAGTACGATGAGGGTCCTGATGCCGGTGGAAATTATGGACCTTATTTGCAGTCGGAAAGATTAAATATTTATCATAAATACGCTGATGAGCTTATCAATAAAGGCCATGCTTATCATTGTTTCTGTACTCAGGAAAGACTTGAAAAACTTAGAGAAGAACAGCAGCGTCAAAAACTTCCGCAGGCAAAATACGATAAACACTGCCTCTCTCTTACCAAAAGTGAAATAGAAGAAAAATTAGAAAGGGGAATTCCTAAAGTTGTCAGGCTTAACGTAATACCAAATCAAAGAATTGTCTTTAATGATATTATCCGCGGCACAGTTGAATTCGAAAGTAACAACATAGACGACCAAATATTAATAAAAAGCGACGGCTACCCGACTTACCACCTTGCAAATGTTATTGACGACCATTTAATGAAAATATCCCACGTAATTAGAGGCGAGGAATGGTTATCCTCTACTCCGAAACACGTTTTGCTTTATGATTTCTTCGGCTGGGAGCGACCAGCTTTTGCACATCTTCCACTTCTGCTGAATCCCGATAGAACGAAACTAAGCAAACGACAAGGTGATGTTGCAGTAGAAGATTACCGCGATAAAGGCTATTTGAAAGAAGCGTTGATAAATTTTGTAGCTCTTTTAGGGTGGAATGCCGGCGACGATAGAGAATTTTATTATATGGATGAACTAGTTGAAAAATTTTCTTTAGAACGGGTAAATAAATCCGGAGCTGTCTTCGATATTGTTAAACTGAATTCGCTAAATGCCGAACATCTAAGAAAAAAAAGAAATGAAGATATTCTAAAATTGTTAAAAGAAGAGATTCACAATTCACAATTCTCAGTTCTCAATATTTCGGATGAATTCCTGCTGCAAATTATAGCAACAATGAAAGAGCGTGTCGGTTTTGTTAAGGAGTTTATCACATCATGCAAATATTTTTACGAAGCGCCGCAAGATTATGAGCAAAAAGCAATTGAAAAAAGCTGGAAAGACGATACACCGGAACAATTAAAGAAACTCCGCGATAAATTTGCAAAGTTGGAAAATCCTACTAAAGAAGATTATGAAATTGCTCTAACAAAGACAGCCGAAAAATTAAAAATCGGGAAAGGTAAATTAATTCACCCGCTTCGGCTTGCTGTATCCGGTCAAAGCACGGGACCCGGTGTCTACGATATTCTCGCTATTCTTGGCAAAAATGAAGTAATTAAAAGAATTGACCGAGCATTAGAAAAAATAATAAATTAAACCCCATCTTCAGTTTCTTTCTTTTCCTTCTTTTTCATTACAATGCGAATTATGCTGCCGGCGAGCATTACAGCCAGACCTATAATCCATACGACAGTTAATTGTTTAAACATGCCGAAAAGAAAAACACCGGCACCAATAACTCTCAAAATGTAGGTAATTCTGTTATAATTCATCACTCCTCAAAGTATTTTTAGTTCAATTTTTGTCGAGTAACAAAACTTCTCACTGTACAAGAAAATATCTCGCCCCTACACCTGCCGATATTCCCAATGCAAAACTCATAAAAGTGCCTATTAAAACATATTCAATTTGTTGTTTAATTTTATCATTATTTCCCTCTTTAATTTCACCAAATCTCAAAATAGATTTAGCAGTTATTAAAAATCCTATGCCTATTGCTGAATTACTGAGATATAATATCAATATTATTAACCGCTCGAGGTAACCTATCATTCTCCCGGCTTTTATTTCAACATTATTTTCTTCGTTTATTTTTTCTTTAGTTCGATTAATTTTTACAGTATCCGGCTGAAACGGTTTTAACAAATAACCAATAATAATACCCGAAACTTTAGTAGAAACTATTATTGAAATAATCATTATTAGTATTTTCAAATATATTTCACCGAATATTTCTACACAGTAAATATTTCCGTCGAAAATAGACGAAGCACGCGTTACGGCAAATTCAGATTGTGAAAAGTTTGTTAGGTAGAACGTAAGAAGAAAAATCACAAAAAGATGAAAACCCTGGTCGGTTAAAAAAATTCCTATACTATCCCGTTTTATTTTTATCTTTACTAAGTCTGCCGAGGCATGAGTAACAAAAATTACAGCAGGCAAAATCCATATATTCCATAATCCTGTAAGAACATAGCTCAGTAAGGCATTTATCAGCACATGGCTAAGAAATACTTTTATATTTTTTTTATTCTCAATGCTACGTTTGGTCTGGAAAACAAAGTCACCAATAAAATGAGCAGCAAGAAGTGTAATAAGAATTTGTTCACTTATTTTAGTCATGTTTAAGTCCAAATTATGGACGACTTTTATTCCCGAAAACTACAGGCTTAAAAGCCTGTATCCATTAATTACAGACTTATAAGCCTGTAATTGATTTTTAACGACAGTATGCTTTTAGTATTCCTTCGTAAGATATTAATCCTTTTTCAATAACATACCAGCCGGAAGCATCCAATTGTCCGGATACTGTCTGTTGTGCAATTGAAAGTTTTTTTGCAATTTCTGTCTGTGTAAAGCCTCTTAAAGCAAGCATTAGAATTGAAGATTGACGGCTTGTCCACTTAGCAGATAAATAATCAATAAATCCAAAAATAAGATTAATATTTTGATCATCCGGTAAAATATTCGAAACAAAGAGTAAGCGGGTTTTCCCCATTTCATCTGAAGCTTTGCCTGACAAAGTATAAGCCTCACCAATTCCATCGGAGCCGCTTCGCTTTGGCAGCGATTTTACA
Organism: Melioribacter roseus; assembly: GCA_020722085.1. Taxonomy (GTDB): domain Bacteria; phylum Bacteroidota; class Ignavibacteria; order Ignavibacteriales; family Melioribacteraceae; genus Pyranulibacter. Next base: position 24,522 of record DYLN01000012.1, on the reverse strand, counting down.
GTACCAAGTGAAATTGCCATTCTTGTGTTGATTTTATCAATCCTCATTGATGATTTGATATAAGCCCGGTAGTACAAAGCAACTCTTAATGATAATTCCGGTTTTTTAATTAGTACCTGCCAGCCGTCTCCTCTGAACGTATCTATATTACTCATTATAGTGTTCGGAAATGCAGTTCTGATTTCCTTTGAAGAATTCCTTAAAATGTTCATCAAGCGCTTCATTTTACTGGCAGGTAAACGAGAAGACTTAATAATATCACCTGTAATTACAGAGTATAATTTGTCCTTGTTTGAAGGCAAAACAATTCTCTCAAAAAGTTTTAAGAAAAATTAAAAAATAAATATCACTAAAGAAAAAGTAAAAAGAAATAAGATGGAAAATATTTGATCGTTTGATGTATGATGGAAAAGGTATAGTTGACGGTTGATTACCTGCGCCGAAAGCATCAGTAGTTAAAATGAGAAATAGGAAAGGAAGAATCTGTAATATCTTTCCATTTGTACTTTAGCCTTTGTTTCACCTTCGTTACAAAACAACTTTGACGGACAGGTCTTTTTTCTTTGTATTGCTGTCTTTTGTCTTATACTTTTTTTGTCCAGCTATCTTTCAATCCGACTGTTCTGTTAAAAACTAATTTTTCTTTTGTCGAATATTTTGTGTCCACGCAAAAATATCCAAGGCGTTCAAACTGGAACTTATCCCCCGGATTAGAATTTTTAAGCGAAGGTTCTATTAAAGCATTCGAAATAATTTCAAGAGAGTTGGAATTTATAAAATCCAAAAAATCATTCTCTTTGCCGGCGTCTGGTGTCTCAACCGTAAACAAACGATCATATAAGCGCACTTCAGCTTCGAAAGCATGTTTAGCAGAAACCCAGTGAATTGTTCCTTTAACTTTTTTCTTGCTTGTTCCTGTTCCGCTTTTTGTATCTGGATCATAAGAGCATCGTAATTCAACAATTTCATTCTTATCGTTTTTAATTACTTCTTCACATTTAATGATATATGCGTAGCGTAATCTAACCTCGCCACCCGGTACCAAGCGGTAATAGCCTTTTGGAGGATTTTCCATAAAATCCGTCTGTTCAATATAAATTTCCTTACAAAACGGAATCTTGCGGCTTCCCATCGAGTGATCTTCCGGATTATTTATTGCATCGAGCTCTTCAATTTTGTTTTCAGGATAGTTTATTATAACAACCTTTAACGGTTTCAGAACTGCCATTGCACGCTGGGCTTTTTTATTTAAGTCATCACGTATCGAAAATTCAAGCAGGCTAATATCACTCACTTTATCACGTTTAGCGATACCGGAATTATCGGTAAAATTTCTTATTGCTTCCGGGGTATAACCTCTTCTTCTTAACCCAGAAACAGTTGGCATACGTGGATCATCCCATCCGTCAACATATTTTTCCTGAACCAACTTCAGCAGTTTGCGTTTGCTCATCACAGTGTAATTTAAGTTGATCCTTGCAAATTCAATTTGCTGCGGATGATAAATCCCGAGTTCATTTAAGAACCAATCATAAAGCGGACGGTGATTTTCAAATTCAAGTGTACAGATTGAATGTGTAATACGCTCAATTGAATCTTCCAGTCCGTGTGCCCAATCATAAGTGGGATAAATGCACCACGCATTACCCTGTCTATGATGTTCGGCATGAACAATACGGTACATGATCGGATCGCGTAAATTTAAATTCGGAGATGACATGTCAATTTTCGCACGTAAAACCTTTTCGCCGTTCTTAAATTCGCCTTTTCGCATTCTCTCGAAAAGATCAAGATTTTCTTTTATACTTCGGCTGCGATAGGGACTTTCTTTTCCCGGTTCAGTTAATGTTCCCCGGTATTCTCTAATCTCTTCTGCACTTAAATCATCAACATAAGCTTTCCCTTTTTTTATCAGCTCAACAGCCCAATTATACATCTGTTCAAAATAATCAGAAGCATAAAAAATTCTGTCTTCAAAATCTGCTCCCAGCCATTTAACATCTTCGATAATAGATTCGACATACTCCGTTTCTTCTTTTTCTGGATTTGTATCATCAAAGCGCAGATTAAATTTCCCATTGTAATCCCTAGCAATTCCATAATTTAAACATATAGAAGCTGCATGACCGATATGCAGATAACCATTTGGCTCGGGGGGAAAACGGGTATGAACTCTCCCGCCCCATTTATTAGTCTTCATATCATTATCAATAATTTCATAAATAAAATTTTTTGCTTTATGCCCTTCGGAATTATTTGCTCCCATCACTCACAAATAGGTTGTTTATAATTTTTTGATTGGTAAAAATAAATAATATCAAACGATTTTGATAATCTGAATCGGAACTTGAATTCAAGCATAATTAAGATTAATTTTGCTGCACAATTTAGTGATGTAATGTTCTAAGAATTTTGAGCCGAAGTGGCGGAAATGGTAGACGCGCTGGACTCAAAATCCAGTGGGGCTCACACCTCGTGCCGGTTCGAGTCCGGCCTTCGGTAC
>DYLN01000012.1:0-21919 GCA_020722085.1 Melioribacter roseus | reverse complement strand
GTAGCTTCGAGTCCGGTTTAACTGCCGAAGCCTGCGAAGGCAGTCCTTCGGTACATTTTTTTGTATGCGCGTTATTAATTATTCTACATCTCGTAACTTTCGCCATACAAAAGACCTTTAGTTATAGTTAATTTCTTTTTCATAAAAAAGCCAGGCAAACAAACCACCCGAGTTTTATACTTACCGCTGCTTCCTTCCGGACCTGACGGGGTTAGGTACAAACTCGCCGGCTGCAGCCTGGCAATTTAAGGTGCAAATATAAATAATTTTGAGCGATTTTTCGGAAAGTTTATTCGTTGTAAACCCATGAATTTAATTCATCAACAACCCTATCTACCGCTATTCCGCCGCCTTCAAATGTACATTTTTTAGGATTGCCAGGACACTTAATTTGGCAATATTCAGGTAAAGGCAAAATTACCCTGCTAATATTTCCTTTTGCTCCCCAAAGTTTTGGCGAGCATGCCGGCAAAGGGCAAAACATTGAGAGCGTTTTAACTTTTAATGCTGCTGCAATGTGCATTGGACCAGTGCTCGAAGAAATTAAATAATCGAGTCCGGCAAAAACTATAAACGACCGGCGAAGACCTGCACCAACGTTAGGAAATTCAACACCGGGAATATTTAGCAAGTCCGATGGCACTTTATTATCTGTAACAACTACATAAAAATCTTTATTCACTATTAGCCGTTCAATCAATTCTTTATAGCTGGAAGAAGTCCATCCTGGCGAAGAATTTCCACTGGTTGTGTGAATCCCAATTATATATTTTTTATCTGTGAGTCTCTGTTTTCTGAAGTCATTCACTTTTGCAATTTCATCGTTAGTAAGAAAAATTTCAGTGTCAAGATTATTTGAATCAATGCCGATTTTTCTTGCAAGGTCCATACAATAATCTGCTTCATGCCGCAGCGGATTATATTTTCTTCTCGAAACAAAATGTGTAAAAGTTAAAAACTGATAGAGTTTATGACCCACGCTAACTCTGTAAGGTATTCCGGCAAGAAAAAGCATATAATTTATTTTCTCATTTGGAAGCAGCATAAGTGCATGAGAAAATTTTTCAGTTCTTATTTCTTTTATTTTTTCGAAAAAAGTCTTATTGTCATCAGTGACAAGAATTTTATCGACAAAAGGATTATTGAAATAAATATCTCTTGTGTATTCTCTGAGCAAAACTGCAATGTAACAATCTGGGAATTGTTTTTTTATTTCCCTCGGGAGCGGAGTAGATAAAACCACGTCACCAATCCGATCCGGTCTGACGATTAATATTCTTTTTTGTCTTTTCATTTTTCAAACACACTGTAAAGAACCGGTTTTGCTTTTTCAAATTCCTTTTGCCAGTTTAATTCCAGAGCGGCTTTTGCGCAATTGGCTTTATAAGCGCCGAACAATTCTTTGTTTTCAATCATCTCTTTCAAAGCATTAACTACATTTTTTTTTTCATTAATATTTATAGCTTTCCCGATTTTATATTTCTCTACAATATTTTTCATTTGCGGCAGATCGCTGGATAAAACCGGAATTCCTGCCATTATATATTCGAACAACTTATTCGGCAAAGCATGGTAATAGCTGACACTTATGTTTTCAATAAGTGCTGCTCCAATATCGCCTTCGCATGTGTAATTGATTAATTCCTGCTGATTAACTGTTCCGGCGAAAATTACTCTTGTTTCCAATTTTAATTCACAGGCATGGAGCTGAAAACTTTCTTTTTCTTCACCGTCTCCGAATAAGACCAAGACAGTTTGAGGAAGCTCAGTCATAGCCTCCAAAAGTAGTTTTATCCCGCGTCCGCCAATAATCACTCCTTGATAAAGCAGTATAATTTTGTCATTGGGAATTTTGTACTTGGAACGCAGATCAACTTTTTTATTAGGTCTCTGAAGCAGTGGGATATTTCTAATTGTCAATAAGTTGTTAACTTTATAAAAATCTCTAATGAAAGCAGTATCCATTTCACCTGTTGTTAAAATCAAGTCAACACGTTTTATAAAAAAGCTTTCAATTGTTTTTATAGTTTCCTGAAGCAAATGCCGGCGTGTCAATCCACCTATAAAAGCATATAATTCTCTGCTGTTATAAATAATCTTTCCCTTTTTAATCTTTGCAGCTAGAGTAACAAAGGGCAGCGTGTAAATATCTTCGGCAAAAAATATTTTAGCCCGACTTTTGAAAAGCTCTTTTAACAACTTTACGGAAAATGAAAGATAAAAAAATAAGTTAGTGCCGCCGCGCTTCAGCTTAAATATTTTTACGTTTTCTGAGACTTGATCTTCATCGATCGTACGCCAATCAAAAGCAATAATTGATACATCAAATCCATCGTTTCTGAGAGAAGCTGAAAGATTTGTAATCCTCGAATCATGATTTGCGTTACCGAGAAATGATATGCATACTTTTTTTGTCATATTTTGAAGAAGTTTGCTTTGCTAATTAAAGACTATTGATAAAAGAGCAAAGACAAGGGTACGAGGTACCGCAGAAGCTAAAGTTTAATATAAAAAGTATTCCTCATGATTGTTTTAGCATCAAATTTTTCTTTGAAATCGATAAGGCTCATGCTTGGCGTCATCGGATTTTCTGCTTTAGTATCCTGTGATACTCCGATATCAACATAGCTGTATCCTTCTTCCGTGCAGTATTTTACCACTTCATACATCACGCGCTGAATAGGTTTATACACCGCATACTCATACAACAGCATATTGTAAAAACAGAGGGCAACATTTTTATTAGGGAAAAACATAAGCGAACCACCAATCGGTTTGTCGCAATAATAAACCATAAATAATTTTAAGCGGTCAGGCAGCAGTTCTTTTAATTTCAGAAGATCTTCATAACTGTGAGTAGGCTTTACGTTATGGCGCGCTTTGTTTTCAAGAAGAATCGGATAAAATTCATCGTACCGTTCGTTTATTTCAACTTTCAGCTTAAAATCGGAAAATGTTTTTCTAATGTTCCTTCTGATAGTAGGAGAAAATCTCTGCAGAATATCTCTTTCTTTATCAAGTTTTATTGCACTCGAAATGTAATGAAGCTTAAAGGAGAATCCCTTCCAGAGCATTGCAAAGTCTAAATTTTGATTTTGATAAGTTTCGTAAATCATCGGTGCAGGAGTAAGCATAAATTCTTTGATACCGTTTTTCCTTCCATAATCAAGAAGCGTTTCTATGATCTCCATAGCTGTGGAAAATTTAATATCGGGTGTAACTATTGAGCCGTAACTTGCTCCAACAGGTGACTCAAATAATCCGTCGCTGGTTAGGCTGCCGGGAAGTACTGCCCTCAATCTCCCGTTTTCCAGAAACATAAGGTGATGAAAAGCAAATTTGCCAGGTGTATGGTAATCAAGAAATTTTTGCAGATGAAACATGGTACCATTATTTGATTCAAGTACAAATTGATCCCACCTCTCTTTCCAATTTTCAGAATAAGGTACTATTTCCATAGCAATTTTGAGAAATAATAAAAATTAATTTATGTAAGATAACTAATTCAATTTGCAGATTTGTAGAATTTATTGCTAATTAAACCAATTAGAATGAATAAGCAAGAGATATAATCTGAGAATCACCTAAACCTCTTAGGAAAGGAACATAAGCATAATCAAAATTAAATTTTTGCCATTTTACTCCTACACCTGCAGTAAAACTTTTAGAATCGTAACCAGTTGCGTAACCGGCTCTAACTGAAAGAAATCCGTCGTATATCCCTTCAGCGCCGATGTGGAGGTGATTATCTTCAGTATCAACATATTTCTGAAATCCGCCGATAAAATTTATAACTGTTTTTGCCGATGCTGCTTCAATAGAATAAGCTGCTCCAATTCTGAAATCTTGAGGAAGTTTAGTTGATTCGTTTTTTAATTTATTCATCGAACCTAAATTTTTGATAGAAGCTCCGAGTTCAAGTCCATCAATCAAATTAAAATAAGTCGCTCCAAAGTCCAGCCCAAAACCTGTAGCATCTTCAGTAAATAAATTTTCATAAAGATATTTTGCAGAAAAGCCGATGGAAAATTTCTTTCCAATTTTATATGCTGAAGATAAACTGCCCATAAAATAATGAGCATCAAAAGTTGAAACCGCTGGTCCCGGTTTTTCCCTCACTTCAATATTAGAAATGGAGGTTGTATTTATTCCGATAACTACGGGAAAACCAAATGCTAAAAATCCGGCTGAGAAAATTTCAGAAGCTGCATCTTCAAAAAATTTATTATGTGCAAAAGATAATTGCGGTGAAGTTATTTTTGTTAACTGTGCAGGATTATAGTTTAAAGCTGTTATATCATTAATGCCAACAACGCCCAGGTCACTTAAAGCTACGTTCCTTGCATCGGAACCTACTTTTAGAAACGACAAGCCTGTGTTGCCAGCACTTTGGGCAAAAATAATGTTAGAAATTATTAATAGAGCTGCAATTAGTTTCTTCATGACTATCAGAATGTAAAATTAATTCCTAAAATATGAGAATCGCTCGAAGAGTACGGCTCAACTACAAAAGCATACTCAATTCCGATTTTGAAGCTGTTTAGCTCATAAAAATATGAGAACCCCAACGATGGTCTCGGAGGCACATCGGAATTACTAAGATCAAGTTTATCAATCCCAGCCCGCAAAAAAAGATCTTTATAAATATTGTATTCAACTCCGCCCCGAATATAATTTGTACCGGCATTGCTGCTTTCAAATTCCATGGCAGCAATTAATCCTGCGTCCTTAAAATTATAAGAAGCGCCTATTTTTCTTAAAAGAGGAAAAGTATTTTTTGTAGTATTGCCGGAAGTGCCGTAAATATTTCCTGTATCCCAGTTATATGCGCTGTTAATATCTACGAGCATTAATGAAAGTGTAATATTTTCATTAAGAAAATAAAGTGCACCAATGTCAAACCCAAAACCGCTTGAAGAGACTTCTTCAAACAGCTTAAAGTAGTAAAATTTAAAAGCGACCCCTATTGCAAATTTGTCAGAAAATTTATTTGCAACGCCAATAAAAAATTGATTCTCTGATGTAGATGATTCGCCGGTTTTGGTTCCCTGGGAATCACGCGTATCAATTTTTGAAACGCTGGCATTTATCAAGCCAAGGCTAACTCCCGCTATAGACCTTGCTTTGCCTCCAATTGTTTTAGGTTTACCAAATTCAAACCGTCTTGTAAAGTTTACAAAATTCAAAGTACGGTCAAGTGAAAGAAACGAATAAGAGGTTTGTAATGAATTTCCTTCCTGCAGAACAGAAAGAGCAGGATTATAATAAGAGGACATGTGTCCTGTGGTGACAGCCGACATTGCATTTCCCATTCCCATACCGCGTGCACCAAAACCAAGTCTGCTAAACGAGCCCGGTCTGCCGGAAATTTCGGAAAATTTCGGCTGCGCTTTAATTGAAATATCGAAGCACAACAGCAGCAGAAATAATATTTCAAAGAAATTTTTTATCATCACATCATCACAATTATTTTGCCAAAAATAGGTTTGTTTGAGCCGGCATCAATTCTGTAAAAATAAACACCGTTGGTGACAAATCTTCCTTTTTCGTCGCGGCCGTCCCAAATTTCTATGTTATCAATGTTGGCTTGTTTCGGCACATTTTGAATTACTGTACGAACAAGATTCATCCCAAAGTCGAAAATGCGGATCGTCACATCTGCATTTTGGGAAATAGTGTATTTAATATTTAACTTCTCATCATCCGGTGAAAATGGATTTGGAAACGCTATGGAAGAATTTTGCTGAAGAAATTCGCCGGATGCAATATAAACTTTCCAATTTCCGCTCCATGTGCCGTCGTTCTCATTTAATCTTGCCAAACCGTTAATGCTTCCAATCCAAATATCAGTTGAGCCGTCAGTTTTTCTATTTGCAGCAACCGCTCTAAAATTATTTGTATTTAGAACAATCTTAGTCTCGCTGTCAATAATTTGGGGAGCCGTAATCCAAGTTGTTCCATCATTGCTTGTTCTGAATAGTCCATCTTGAGTTGCTGCGATAACATCGGCGCCGGCAGGATTGTCAATGTTTCCATAATATTTAAAACCAAAATCAAGGGTCCGCGAATCGGATAAAAACGTATCCCAGGACTGACCGCCGTCTTTAGTTCTGCTTACAGCCCAATATTCCGAAGCACCTTCAGCTTTCCATGTTGCAGCCCAAATTGAGCCGTCTGCCCTATCATAGTTTATTGTTAAAATATGATTTCCGCTTATGGGTTTTTCTTGATTGGTATGATTAAACTTTACCCAGCTTACACCATTGTCGGTTGATTTATTAATTCCACCGGCAGTGCCGGCGTAAATTGTTCCGTCAGGCAAAGTAAGAATCGAAAATCCAATGTGGTTCAAATTTGCTTCATTGCCAAAGGAACCGGCGACAGGCTGTAAAGAAAAATGTAACGTATCAGTTGGTTTTATTGAATCCAGATAGTCGGGCGGCAGAACAACACGCTGCCATGTTTTCCCCATATCGGCAGACTTTCTTAAACCGCCGGCATTTGTCATTATCCAGATAGTGTCATGTGTAAATGCTATATCCCTTATAAAATTCTGGACAGTTGTTGTAATCGGCAGTGCTCTTATTCTATTTATACCATAAATAACAATTGAATCCCCCGGTTGATCCACCGGCTGATCTATTTTTGTCCATGAACCGCCTTCATCGGTTGTATATCTTAAACCGGTTCCAACAGGTAGGCTCTCGCCGTTAATTACTTCATAATGCCAAGTTGCCGCCCAGACAGTGCCGTTATTACTTTTAACAGTAGAAACACTTTCTGAACCGAAATTATCATCGTTGTAATAATTTGTCCATGTGCCGCCGTTATCGGTAGATTTACTCAATCCCCTTGAAGTAGCGAGCCAGATAGTATTATTTGTAATTAAAATTTCTTCAATTGTATTGCTTGCAGGTGTGCTATCGTTTAATTTGCCGAGACGTCTGCCAGATAAATCAAAACTTGTCGGTACACTTTGTGCAAAAAGGAAACCGGCTGCCGCTGTCATTAAAAAGAATAGGAATTTGTATTTCATCAGTTTACTTGAATTGTCTGAGTAATTAGGTTGCTAAGATTTCCCTCCCAATCAATAGCCTGGAATTCAAATTTCCATGAACCTGTCATCGAAGTTTCCCCGAAGGAATTCTTAAATGAATAAATTCCATCACCTGCAGTCTCGTCACCAAAACTGGAATCACCTTTGTCATTCATCACAAAAAATTGCGAGCCGGTGCCAGGATCAACTAAAGAACCATCAGGACGGTACAATTTAAAATAAACATACTTAATATCGTTAAGACCATTTTGGTCATCAGCCTTAACGGTAAAGATAAAGCTGTCACCCCTTTTTACAGAGTCCGGCAGTGATAATTCCGACAGAACCGGAGCGTATTGAATCTGGTTGTTATCATATTCAAACTTCGCTTCTGCTACATGTTTGGTCGATTCACTCTCGTTTCTGATATTATCTCTTACAAAAAAATCAGCAATGTAAACTCCATTAGGATAAGTTCTGCTGACTTTGAAAACAGCAGTATAAATGCCATCGTCTGCTGTTAGATCGGCGTGATCGCCTTTCCCGTCATCAAAAAGATTAATTTTTTCATAGAGAGTTATTGTTCCATCAAGAGATTTAATACTCATCCAGACTTCGGCAACGGAAGAAAAATTCTCAATTTGCACTGAAGTAATTATTAAAGAATCCGAAGGACTATAAAAAATATTAGAAGGAATATTTACTCCTACTACATTGTAGTTAACCTGTTCAGGGGAAATTACACCGGATGGAATTTTATCACATGAAACTGAAAAGAACAGTGTTAATATGGCGAATGATGGTAAAATTAAATTTTTAAAAATTAATTTCATCAAGGACGAGCATCCGTATTTCGATGGGCATAAAAAAAAGGAAACCGATTTAAATAATTTGCTTATTCTTTTCACCTGGACCGAGTAAAATTAATTAAAAAATAGTAGCAAATTATTATAGATCTATTCCTCTTAAATTTTAGTTCAAACATAAAAACAATTTACTGAGTTTGTCAAGTTGTTTTGCATAAATTATAAAGTAATAATAAATGGTGTTGGGGAAAAAGAGAGTACAAGAATAAGCAGAGCAAAATATCCCAGCAGCATTCTTTTCTTATCGAGTTTGGCAAATTCATATACAGGAGGGTGTTTCACCCTTATGACAAAATAAAGTATTACCGCCCAAAACAGCCAGCCGCTCCAGCCGATATTCAAATTCAACTCTCTTACAGAATCCAAAATTCCTGTAACTCCCAACACAACAAGAGCAACCATCGATATGGAAGCTATTATCTCGTGAGTTTTTTTATTAAACATACTGTAAACAATATGACCACCGTCCAACTGTCCTACAGGTATCATATTCATTGCAGTAACAAAAAGACCGAACCAGCCGACACACAAATAAGGATAGTGATAAATTTCGGACATTGGAGGAACAAACTGGTTTGGATTGGTAAATGTTTTTTTAAGGAAATCAAAAAGAATTGTGTTCCCAAAAATTAAATTTACGCCCCCCTTGCCATACTGAGGCGAAAAATAATCAGGATGAATCGACAAAATGTAATCGACTCCGGGTAAATGTGTAAATCCGTAAATCAAAACAATTAAGCAAGCGATAAATCCCGAAATAGGTCCCCACACACCAATATCAAACATTGCCTTATTATTGCGGATCGGGGATTGCGTCTTAATTACCGCACCCATTGTGCCGAAATTGAAAAATCCCGGAATGGGTGGAAACGGAATAAAAAAAGGAAGAGTCGCCTTTACACGATGATACATTGCCGCAAAATAATGACCGAACTCATGCGTTCCAAGAATAAATAAAATAGACAACGAATAAGGCAGTCCTTTTGCAAGTGAATCAAACTCATACGGTCCCATTGATCCTGTGGTCCATTCCATGCCGGCAATAGTTGTTGTAATAAACGTAACTGCAAATAAAAGTAGGTGAATCCAATATTTACTTTTTCTTTGAACAGCAAAATTTAATTTTACATCTGTGGGGTCGTCCATTTTATAAGTCCAAATTTATTCCGATTGCAGAATAAGTTCTATTTTTATCAAAATATTCTCCATGAATACTTTTGCCGCTGTAATAATTATAATAAATGCTTAATCCTCTCCCAAAAACTTCGCCGAATTTTATTCCTGCAATTAAAGAATTGTTTGCAGTATAATTTGCAAGGTGGATGAGTTTAATATCGTAACCAAAATAAGGAGTAAACTCATTCATCAATTTTAGGTGAAAATAATAATCAAAACCAAACTGATAATTATCTTTTTTAATGGTTGACGGATCAACATGGAACAAATAAGTAAAACCCGAGTAAATTCTTAAATTTCCGATTTTATAATAAGGCATCAATTCAATAAATTCTCTGCTGTAGACTCTTGGATAAACATTATCTTTCCATTGCTGCGTGGTGCCGTCGAAATGCCCATCAACGAAATGAGCGCTGATGTGGCTAAGTCTTGTGCGAAGCCCGTATTCAGAATTATTAATTTCTTTTTTGTAACCGAAATTTATCCCGAACAAATAATCAACAGCGTCTACAGGAAAATGAAAATTTTGTTCCCCGCGCAAAAGAGTAAAGGTAAAAAGATCGGCTCCAAAAGATATTGTTTGATTTTCCTCGAATTGATTTCGATAAACATCTATTGAGTTACTGATATATAGACGCAGTTCATTTTTATTTATCTTAAATATAAAACCCAATTTTGGCTCGAGAGAATTTGCTGCAAAAGGCTGAATAGTCAATCCGTCAGGGAAAAATTCAGATTTGCTTTGGGCAAAAAGTGAAGTTAAAAAGAAAAGAAAAGTTAAAAATAATTTTTTCAACATTAGCCGGTAAATTTGATATTTGGTTTAATATTCTCTTCCCTTCCATTTTATTTTTCTGTTTGGCAGTACAATGAAGGGAAGAATCAAAACATAAATAACAAAATATATTTCAAAAGCCAAAAAGTGAGTTATTTTTAATTTAAGTCCAAGTTTATAAAAAACCTGTTTAACAAAAAAATAATCCAAAATTATTTTTGAAAAAGTTAAATATAAAGAGAGAGGCGAGAAAATAAAAGGCATAATTAACATCGCTGCATGTGTAACGTAACCTGTACCCATAGCCAAATAACCTATAATATCATTTTTGATTCCTCCAACTCCCCATCTTTTTTTCTGCCAGTAGAGTGATTTCCAATTATTGCATGGTTTTGAAGTTACAAGCGACCCTGCTTCACACGGATAAACTACTTTGTATTTTTTTAAATTATGGATTGCTTTCATTAAGCTAAAATCCTCTGTAACAGAAAATGGAATCGATTCATAGCCGCCTGCTTCCTTGTAAGCTTTTTTAAGATAAGACATGTTATTGCCGATGCAGCTATTTGGTCTGTTAAAATTCATCGCACCTGCTGAAACTGTAAGAAGGTAAAGAAAATCGACAGCCTGCATACCGCCGAAAATTGTTTTGTCCTCCTGCGTTGTGTAACCTCCAACGAATGCAGTATTATCGGTATAATAAGATGCAAGTGTTTTTGCCCATGAAGAAGAAACAACACAATCGGCATCGGTTGTTAAAATTACTTCACCTTTTGCCGTTTTAACTGCTTGGGCAAGAGCGTTTGCTTTGCCTTTTAATGTACCATAAGACTGTGCCGGGACCATGCATCTGAATTTCGGCTTATCTCTAATAAAATCGTCTATTATTACACCAGTAGCATCGGTGGAATGATCATTAACCAAAATTATTTCGATTTTACCTTCAGGATATTCGAGTTTATTCAGTGATTCCATACAATTTAGAATATTATTTTCTTCGTTTCTTGCAGCTACAATAACTGAAACCGAGGGCAGTTTATCTAATGGAATTTTAGGAAAACTTTTTGCGGCTCCAATAGTAAAGATGAAAGTCTGAATAAAATAAAGTGCGAATGCTGCAATAAATATAATTTCAAAAAGTGACATACAGTTTACCGCCCTATGTTGTAAAATTGTTTTGACACAATTTAAGTAATATTTAATTTTCACGCATTGTTTGTAAAGTATTGTAATGTTAATTAAATGTTAATTCAATGACCACCGGCAAAATTATACCGCTTAAGAGGTTCGGACAAAATTATTTAACAGATAAAAACATTGTCCGTAAAATAATTAATGAATTTTCACCGGCTTATAACAACGTTGTCATAGAAATTGGTCCTGGCAAAGGTGCTCTCACAGAATTCTTAGTTCAGAGACTTAATAAGCTTTATGCGGTTGAAATAGACAAAAGAGTCGTAGACGATCTTAAAAATAAATACAAAAATATTGAGGTTATCAATTCGGATTTTCTAAAACTTGATACTGCCAATTTTGCCGAAGGTAAAAATAAAATAAGAATAATAGGCAATATTCCGTATAACATTACTTCGCCTATTATTTTTAAACTTATTAACCAAAGAGAAATTATTTCCGATGCAGTGCTTACGATCCAGTATGAAGTTGCCAGAAGAATTACTGCTAAACCAAATTCAAAAGACTACGGAATATTGAGTGTGCTTTTGAATTTTTTCAGTAAAGCAAAATTTTGCTTTAGGGTTTCAGCCAATGCTTTTCGTCCTAAGCCAAAAGTGGATTCGGCTGTTATTCATCTTTTTTTCGACAAAGAAATCCCGCCGGATATCTCTCCCAAGCTTTTTATTCAAACCGTTAAAGCCGCTTTTGGAAATCGAAGAAAAACTTTAAGAAACTCGCTTGCCAACAGTCAATTCCACAATATAAAATTCGATAAACTGAATTTTGACATAACAAGAAGAGCCGAATCATTAACAACAGAAGAATTTATTTTTTTAACCCGATTTATTGCTGCCAATGCTGAAAAGACTTTCTAAAAAATTAACATCGACGGATTTTATTGTAATCACTTTTGGAATAATTCTCACATTAATCAATATAATTTTTGCCGAACGAATACCGAATTGGAACCGTCATGTACTTTTCAACTTCTTGATTACCGCAATAATAATTCTCATTGCTGTTAAGGACAATTCAGTCAGCAAAATATTTTGGAAACATCTTCATTACTGGTACTTAGTTCCGTTGATATTCCTTTGCTTTAAGGAATTGTATTACATGGTCGAACCTCTGCGCGGCGTAATTTATGATGACAGATTAATCAGAATTGACCGTTTCATTTTCGGTTTTGATCCAACGATCAAATTGTATAAAATTTCCAATCCGTTTTTAACAGAACTGCTGCAAATTGTGTACGGCACATTTTTCTTCCTCCCTATTATTTTGGGAATAACTTTTATTCTAAACAACAAAATAGAAGAATTAAATTACAGTGCGTTTATAATTGTTTACGGATTCTTTCTATCCTTTATTGGATATTTGCTTGTTCCGGCTGTTGGACCGCGTTTTACTCTGCATAATTTCGAACTGAACAACATAGAAATGCCCGGATTATTTTTAACAGATTTCTTAAGGGAGATAGTCAACTCAGGTGAATCCATTCCATCCGGGACTTTGAATCCGATTGCAGTAGTTCAAAAAGATGCTTTTCCCAGCGGACATACGGAAATTACTCTACTCGTGATGTATCTTTCAGTCAAATATAAAAGTTCTTTAAAATATTTTTTTGTAATTAACGGCTCGTTATTAATATTTGCAACTGTTTATTTAAGATATCACTATGTAATTGATTTGATCGGCGGCGCATTATTCATGATTTTTACAATTTGGAGCGGCAAATATATTTATTCCTGGTGGGAAAAAATAAGGATTAACAACGATGCTTAAATTTTGCCGGCGTCAACTTTTTGTATTGTTTCAATAATTAACATAAAATATCTGTCTAATGAACAATTGGAATCTTCTCTTAAGTAACAATAGCCGCTGTCGGTTTGCGCACGGCAGTTTACGCAGACTATTTCCTTCAATCTTTGATAACACTCTTGAAGATCGTCGGGATTGCTGCTATGAATCACGGAAACTATTTCGGGCAGAAAGTATTGAACAGCACAAACTTCTTTGTCGGTTAGTGTGCATTTGCCGTTTTCATTTGAATCAACACATATTGAACAAACATTTTCTTCGATTGCTTTTAAGTATTTCTCCATTACATCCATAAAACAATCTCAATTATATACATTGAAAAAATAACGAATATAAGTCTCCTTAATCAAGGTTAAACAAAAAAGAAATTTTGCAGAATTGACATGGATAAAAAATCACAGGTAAAAAGAATTTTCGATTCAATTTCATATAGATATGATTTCTTAAATCATTTTCTTAGCGGTGGAGTTGACCTGTACTGGCGTAAGAAAGCTTTGAGACTCAGTGAAGTAGATAAGCATTCGATTTTGCTTGATGCTGCATGCGGCACCGGCGATTTCGGAATAGCAGCTAAAAAGCTTGGTGTGGAAAAAATTTTCGGTGTAGACCTTTCACTTAATATGCTGAAACTTTTCAACAATAAAGCAGCTTGGAGCCGCGGAAACATTACTCAGTCAACAGCAGAATTAATTCCGTTTAAGAAAGAAACTTTCTCAAATATTATTGTTGCTTTTGGCGTTAGAAATTTTTACGACATACCAAAAGCCTTTCTTCAATTTAACGAAATATTACAACCTAGGGGAAAAGTGACAGTTCTGGAATTTCGCATGCCAAAAAAATCATTTATAAGGAGCCTTTATTCATTTTATTTTAATAGAATACTTCCCTTTATCGGAAGAGTCGTATCAAAGGACAAAGAAGCATATAATTATCTGCCGGAATCTGTCAACGAATTCGATCAAAATATTGATTTGCCGGAATTATTTCGTAACACTGGATTTAGAAAAGTTGAAATTTATTCTTTGACATTTGGGATTGTTCAGGTAGTAATTGCAGAGAAATAAAGCCGCTTGTCGATGGTCAACCGCTAAACCTTCCTGTTAAAATTTCTTTTAGCTTCTGAAATGATTTTGCCCGATGACTTATTCTGTTTTTTTCTTCAAATGACAATTGAGCTATTGTTTGTTCGTAACCACCGGGAATAAAAATAGGGTCATAACCGAAACCGCCACTGCCTCTTTCTTCCATGATTATTATGCCTTGCAGTTCACCCTCAACTTCAATTCTATTCTTTCCGTCAAAGAATAAGGCAAGACTAACAAACTTTGCTTTATGTGGTTCGGGGAAATCTTTTAATTCGGAGAGTACTTTCAAATTGTTGTCTCGGTAAGTAGCCTTTTCACCAGCGTATCTAGCAGAAATCACTCCAGGTCTGCCGTCAAGTTGTTCTATTACGAGTCCGGAGTCGTCTGAAATAACAGGTTCCTTATAAATATCATAAACAGCTTTGGCTTTAAGAAAAGCATTCTCGCTGAATGTTTTTCCTGTTTCTTCAACATCAATATTATTGCCTAATTCATAAAGTGAAATTATTTCGAAAGAAGTATCGCTGAATATATCTTTTATCTCTTTTACTTTACCTTGGTTTTGTGATGCAAAGATGATTTTCAAAATATCCCCTTAAAAAGTTATTCTTCTTAAATCTTAATTAGAAGCTTTTTATATGCAGTAGTGTAAAGAAAAAAGTCAAATCCGTGACATCAGCTTTTGTAATTCCTTTCTCCCATCTTCAATTACTCTTTTTTCATCGTGCAGCAGGTATTTTCCATTATTTACGACAATATTGCCGTCAACCATAACAATTTTTACATTTTGTTTAGCAGCGGAATAAACAATACTGGAATAAATTTGCTCGTCAGAATATGGAAGCGGCTGGTCGGCTCTTTCCAGGTCGAGCAAAACTAAGTCGGCTTTTTTACCTGCCTCAATACTTCCCACTTCATTCTCAATGTGAAGAGCTTTTGCTCCCTCAATTGTAGCCAAACGGAAAACAGTTAAGGCATTCATCGCAGTCGGTCCGTAAATTGGTTTTTGAATTAATGCTGCAAGACGCATTTCATTAAATGCACTAAGACTGTTATTACACGGCGGTCCATCAGCCCCAATAGAAACAGAAATTCCTTCTTCAATATATTTCGGAATATCGGCTAAGCCGGATGCCAGTTTTAAATTTGCCGAGGGACAATGAGCAACACGTACAGATTTTTCTTTTAAC
Source organism: Melioribacter roseus (assembly GCA_020722085.1). Lineage (GTDB taxonomy): Bacteria > Bacteroidota > Ignavibacteria > Ignavibacteriales > Melioribacteraceae > Pyranulibacter. The sequence goes on along the minus strand of DYLN01000012.1, from coordinate 6,794 downwards.
ATGCTTACTTCAGCATCATTCAGATGAATACAATGTGCAAGTACAGTATCAGAATCCAAAATGCCGATAGAATCAAAATATTCAATATTTCCCATGCCAGTTAAATTTCTTACGGCTTCAACTTCTTTTTTATTTTCAGAGGCATGTGAATGAAAAAGCGACTTTCTGAAATTCTTCGACATTTCTTTTGTTTCTCTAAGCAGTTTTTCCGAGCAGGATAAAACAAACCGAGGCGCAAACGCATATTTGATTTTTCCGTCGTTAGAATTGTGGTAGGTATTCGCCCATTCGTAAGAAGCTTTTAGATTCCAATCCGTACTTTCTTTGAATGAAGGGTATAAACTGTTTTGATCAATCATACATCCGCCGGCGAAAGCGCGAATGCCCGACGTAACTAACTCTTCAAAAATTACTTCCTGATAATGTAAAGTTCCCATATCAAGAATTGTTGTAGTGCCGCCAGTTAAAATATCAATAAGACCGATTCTTACTGACTGACGCAGGGAATCTTGAGTGTGGGCATTTTCATAAACGAAGATTCTTTTCTGAAGCCAATCGAGCAATTCCATATCATCCGCTAGCCCGCGGAATAATGACTGACACAAATGTACATGTGTCTGAATGAAACCAGGTATCAAAGTATAAGACGAATAATCCAGTACCTCGCCATCGTATCTGCTTTTATCAATATTCCCTGACGGGACAATATTTTCGATTTTTCCATCAACTATTTCAACTGCGTGATTATGAAGTATAGTATTACGGCTATCGGCAGTAACAATTTGATTGGGAAGCAAGAGCTTACGTTTCATCTTCTTTATTTTCCGTCTGCTAAAATTTCATCAAGTTTTTCAAATGCAAAGCGAAGATGCGGGATTACAATTGAGCCTCCAACAATCAAAGCAACGTTAAAAGTTTCATAAAATTCCTGGCGTGTTGCCCCTTCCTGAATCGCTCTATCAACATGATAAAGTATACAATCGTTGCACCTTAAAACCATGGAGGCTGCGAGTCCCATTAATTCTTTTGTCTTTGCAGAAAGTGCTCCGTTCATATAAGCTTTATTATCCAGAGCAAAGAATTTTTTAAAATCACTAAAACCGCTGTTGAGAATTTTATTGTTCATTTCAGAGCGGTACGATTTAAATTCATTTATAGTTGTTTTCATTTAACTTCCATAATTGTTTTTTATTAACTCTCTTTTTAGAAATTGTCCGGTGATGCTTTTTTCATTTTTCATTACAGTTTCAGGTGTACCTTCGGCAACAATTTCACCGCCGTATTCACCACCGCCAGGTCCCAAATCAATTATATAATCAGCGACTTTTATTACATCTAAATTATGTTCTACTACAATTACGGTATTGCCTTTATCAACAAGCTTATTCAATACCTTAAGCAGAATTTTTACATCTTCAAAATGCAACCCGGTAGTCGGTTCATCCAGAATGTAAATTGTTTTTCCAGTACTGACTTTACTTAATTCAGCAGCCAGTTTAACACGCTGTGCTTCGCCGCCCGACAAAGTGGTTGCCTGCTGTCCAAGTTTAATATATCCCAAGCCAACATCGTTAAGAGCTTTAATTTTTCTTTTTATTTTCGGAAAATCTTCGAAGAAAACAAGTGCTTCAGAAACGGTCATTTCCAGCACATCCGAAATCGATTTTGTTTTATAAAGAATTTCGAGTGTTTCGCGGTTATACCTTTTCCCGCTGCAGGATTCACAAAGGACATAAACATCAGGCAGAAAATTCATCTCGATTTTTTTTAGTCCGTCGCCTTCGCATTCTTCACATCTTCCTCCGCTTAGATTAAAACTGAATCTGCCCGGAGCATAACCTCTCATTTTAGCTTCGGGAAGCTCGGCAAACAAATCACGAATATATGTAAAGAGTCCTGTATAAGTTGCTGGATTTGACCTTGGCGTTCTGCCAATCGGGGTTTGATCTATTTCAATAACTTTATCGATATTTTCAAGCCCTTTAATATCTTTATAAGGAAGAGGAACAACTTTCGACTTATAAATTCTCTGCATAAAAATATTAACCAGAGTATCATTGACTAAAGTAGATTTTCCCGATCCACTTACGCCTGTAATCGTTATAAAACATCCTAAGGGAATTTTTACATTTATGTTTTTCAGATTATTTCCTGAAGCTCCTATCAATTCAATGAACTCGCCGCTTACTTCACGTCTTTTTATAGGAATTTCAATTTGCTTTTTATTTTTAATGTATTGAACTGTAAGCGAATCTTTACCGTTTTTCGAATTTATAATTTTACTTGTTTCACCCTGCACACAAAGCTCACCGCCGTGTTCGCCGGCAAGTGGACCGAGGTCAACCATATAATCGGAATTTTCGATTGTTTCTCTGTCATGTTCAACAACAATAACAGTATTGCCGAGATCACGTAAATTTTTTAAAGAATTAATAAGCTTTAAATTATCGCTTTGGTGAAGTCCAATGCTCGGCTCATCAAGCACGTACAAAACACCGGCAAGCTGTGAACCAATCTGTGTTGCAAGACGAATCCGCTGAGCTTCACCACCGGATAAAGTTCTTGCTGAACGATCAAGAGTAATATAATTTAAGCCAACGTTTAATAAGAAGTCTAAACGGGAGGTAATTTCTTTGATAATCTGCTTTGCAATAAGCATTTCTCTTTCGGTAAGTTTAATATTATCAAAAAATTGTTTTGCCTTTTCTATTGAAAGCGCAGAAACCTCTGCGATATTCAGTCCGTTAATTTTCACCGAAAGCGATTCTTTTTTTAATCTGCCGCCGCTGCAAGTGGAACATTTTGTGGTGTTCATAAAAGATTCAGCCCATTGCCGGATTTTATTTGAAGATGTGTTATCGTAGTAATGTTTAATATAATTTAACACACCAGCAAACCTGTGCATATAATTAACAGTTCTCCCGCCGCCGAACTTGTAACTAAAAGAAATTTTCTCTTTTGATCCGTAGAGTAAGATTTCTTTCTGTTCGTCGGTTAGGTCTTTTAATTTAGTATCAAAAGTAAAACCAAAATTAGCAGCAATTCCTTCAAGCTGATTAAAAAACCAAATGTTGCGGGGCTTGCCTAACGCAGCAATCCCCTCTTCATTTATTGATTTACTCCAGTCCGGAATAATTAAATTAACATCAAGCTCTTTCTTTTCGCCCAGACCGTCACAATCCTTGCAAGAGCCGTAAGGAGAATTAAATGAGAAAGAATTTGGTGCTAATTCCTGAAAACTAATACCGCATTTCATGCACGCAAAATTTCTGCTGAATACATTATCTTCACTTTCGTCGTTAACAATTATATTACCGTTGCCGTAGTTTAATGCAACTTCTACGGACTGTGTTATTCTCGCACGGGCTTTTTCGTTAACTTTAATTCTATCAACGACAATTTCAATATCATGAGTTTTATACCGGTCGACTTTGAAATCATCAGAAAGATCAAAAATTTCTCCGTCTACCCTTACTTTTACAAAACCGTCTTTTTGAATCTCATCGAAAAGCTCTCTGTAATGACCTTTCCTTCCCCTTACAACTGGAGCCAATAATGTAATTCTCTGCTCATTGTGATTTTCTATAATATTATCAATAATTTGTTCGGAGGATTGTTTTTCAACATGGCTGCCGCAATTGTAACAAAAAGGTTCTCCTACTCTAGCAAAAAGCAAACGCATGAAATCATATATTTCGGTTACCGTACCAACAGTAGAGCGCGGATTGCCTGCAGTCGATTTCTGCTCAATTGAAATTGCTGGACTTAAACCCTCTATTAAATCAACTTCAGGTTTTTCGAGAACATTTAAAAATTGTCTGGCATAAGCTGAGAGCGATTCGATATATCTGCGCTGTCCTTCGGCATAAATTGTGTCAAATGCAAGCGAAGATTTGCCGGAGCCTGATAGTCCGGTAATAACCGTGAAAGAATCACGGGGGATTTCAATATCTATATTTTTAAGATTGTGTTCTCTTGCACCTTTAATAATTATTTTATTTTGGAATTCCATTTAAATAAATTTGCTAAAGTTCAAAACGAAATATTATACAATACTACGCCTAAAATCAATTTTTAGTGTGGACAAAAATCTGAGCCCAAAATTATGAATGGCACAATAAGAGTAATAACAGGCGAACGGGAATTCAAGTTTAAGGAAAAAGGCTCGTTGTTTATCGGCAGTGCAAAACCGGTTGATAATGAAGATGATGCTGTTCAATATCTTAACGAAAGTAAAAAAAAGTATTACGATGCAACTCATCACTGCTATTGTTACAAGATTAATCCTTCCATAGTAAAATATTCGGATGCCGGCGAACCAAACGGTACAGCAGGAATTAGAATTCTTAACGCAATCAATCACCTCGAAGTAACAAATTTAATTGTAGTTGTAACGCGATATTTCGGAGGAATTAAATTGGGAGTTGGACCGTTAGGCAAAGCATATTATTATACTGCATTAGAAACCTTGAAATCTACAGTGCTGGAGGAGAAAAAAATTTATCAAGCTGCTGTAGTCGAATTTGAATTTGAACAAACAAAAACAATACATCATATCTTAAATAAACATCAAGCTATTGTTGAAAAGACAGATTACAACACTAAACCGTCAATTTCTTTCTTAGTTTTACCCGGAAATCTTGAACCCTTAAAAAAAGACATGGCAAGTTTATTAACAAAAAATTTTTTGCTTACAGTCTTAGACAGGATAAAATATCGCTGAAAAAGTTATGAAATAAGCTTAAAATTAGCGATTTTAAACTTGACAAAAGGTTCTCTTTTAATTAAGTTGTAATTCAGATATTAAACTCCCTTAAAACTTTGTAAGAATTCTTAATTTACTAAAAGGAATCAATATATGATTTACACAAAAACCGGCGAATATGCTATTAGAGCAATATTATTTTTAGCCCGCCAATCAAAAGACAGCTTAATAATGTCATCTGAAATTGCAAAAAGTGAAGATATACCTGCTCACTATCTTGCTAAAATTTTACAAAGAATGGCAAAATATGGATACGTTGACTCATACAAAGGAAGAGGTGGTGGCTTTAAGATTACTGAATTAGCAAAGAAGAGTTCCGTACTAGAAATTGTTGAACGCGTTGAAGGTCCAGTAATAAACTTGAAGTGTGTTACCGGCTTAAAAGAATGTTCCGATGAAAATCCTTGTCCGCTGCACGAAGAATGGGCAGAATTACGAAATAGGATTTACAATTTAATCTCCAGCAAATCGGTGCAGGAAATTGCAGAACAATATTCACAAACCCTACAAAGGATAAGATAATTTTTAAGAGGTTGACCCAATTCCGAAAAGATTCAGCATAAAGGGCAGCCCCGCTGCTTTAATGCAAACATCTCTCAGGAAAGGTTTCCTCTTTTTAAATCATTCAGGTAAATTTTTACCCATGATAAATCATCGCAAAGTTTATTTAAGTTATTCAGGCTTTCGTGCGAAAGCGTCAAAAATTTATTTTTAAAAATCTCTTTTATAAAATCACCTGAGTAGCCCAAAACTTGTTCAAGTAATTTTTTGACTTTCGAAATATTTTCCAAGTATTCTTTTTTAACAGTCTCCAAATAGTTTTGATCGATCTTATCATCACGGCTTTTAGCAATTTTTAACAAACCCGAAGTAAACTTGGACGTAAAACTCAACTCCTCGAGCAAATCCATTTTGTTATTAGCAATCACAATTTCAACTATCCGATAAAGATCCTCTTTGCTGTTTAATTTTCCGCCAGCTAACTTATTTACCTCATCTACAAAGTCTTCGGATTCTTGTTTATAATTATTTTCTGCCAAAGTTTACTCCGCTTTCTTAAGTTTGCTCACTTTCAAAGTTTTATGCCTATACCTACCCCATCGCCGACAGGAAGAATTACGGTACTTAACGACGGACTCGTAGTAAACAATTTGTTGAATTCACGAATGTACTCTGTTGACTTTTTATAATTTGAAGGGACATCAGTCGAAGCAGCATAACCATGCCATAGTAGGTTATCAACAAACATGACTCCGTTTTTTTTCAATATCATTAATGAATAAAAAAAGAGTTTTTCATAATCTTCTTTGTCTGCGTCCAGAAAAATAAAATCATATTTTTTATCAAGATAAGGCATAATATCAAGCGCATTGCCTTCAATTATGTTTATTGAATTTGTTAGTTTGGCTTTTTTAATATTTTCTTTAGCAATTTTAATATTATTTTTACTTTTTTCAATCGTGTCCACAAAAGCACCTTTTTTTAATTTTCTTGCAATTCTAATAGAAGAATAAGCAATAGCAGTTCCAATTTCCAGAACCATTTTAGGTTTATGTATTAAAATTAACTGCTCCAGCAACCCGGCGGAATTCCAATCCAGAATTGGAATATTATTCTTCGCAGCAAATTCTTCCATTTTCAGAATCAGTGAATTACTTTCTATTCTTAATTTTTTTAAATATTCAATCTGTTCGGAGTAAATTATTTTCGACATTTCAGTCTCCACTTTTATACGACACTATTTTTTAGCGCATTAGTTATTACCTTAGACTTATATAAAAGTTCTGGATTTTCAAAATCTAAATTGTAGTTTGATCGCCAAATAAAAAATTTTTGAAATAAGCCGCTAATTACGCTAATAAACACAAACCGTCTTAAAAATACAAAAATTTATCCCGAATTTGTCATTAGAAAAACATTAATGACAAATCGACTAAGATTTTCTAAGGGCTTGAGAGCAATATAACCTTAAGAAAATCTTTTATCGAAGGTATGGATAAACACAAGCTTAAGAAAATCTAAGTTTAAT
>DYLN01000108.1 GCA_020722085.1 Melioribacter roseus | reverse complement strand
AAATCTTTTATCGAAGGTATGGATAAACACAAGCTTAAGAAAATCTAAGTTTAATCATCAAAAATTAGTGAAATTCTGCCGAAGGCATTTCTTACAGCGATATTATTTATTGTACTCATAATATAGATTTGAGATAGAGCACATTTAATAATGTTTGTGATATAAAATAATTAAAATCAATTTTTATAATTATATTTTAAATGTGGTAATTTTTGTTTACTGAAGAATTGGAAGGTGAATTATGGAAATAATCAAAAACAAAAAATTATTAATTATAATTCTGGTAAGTTCATTTACGATGCAGTTTTGTAATTTGAATGAACCAACTGCTCCTCGATGGGATGTTTCTGCAAATATTCCTATCGCAAAAAAGAGCTACTCACTGCTTGACATTATTGAAAAAAATTCAAGCATAATTAAGAGCTATCAAAGTGGGATAGATAAAGGGTTGCTTTACTATTCAGATTATCAAGAAATATCGACTATCACTCTTGATGATAAATTGAAAGTTACCGGATTTTCTGCAAATGTTGAGCAGAAAATTGGACCTATAAATATCAAGAATGACTCAGTACGTGCAGATATTGGCTTAGAGTGGATTGGCATAACAGTCCCGCCAGGTACTCAGGCAGAAGTACCACCTGTAAATAATGCTTCAATTAGTTCAAGTTTTTCCTCTGCTTCTCAATTTGACTCATTGGAAATAGACCATGGCAAATTAAGGCTCACTTTTGAGAATCATTTTTCATCACTTGTCACTATTTCTATATCGAATATTCTTATTCAAAATTTAAATACTGGTGAAGAAGTTATTAATTATGATTCTCCGATAATTGTACCGCCGGGACAAAGAACTACAACCGGCGACTTGGTATTGGTTCAGGGCACGCAGTTAAAGAACCCCTTCAAATTGAGTTGTAATGTTTCAACAAACGGAAGTAATGGTCAAAAAGTAACAATACCGGAAAAGAGTATTTCAATAATTACAGAACTAAAAGAAATTGAAGTCACGAAGGCAACTGCAAAAATTCCGAAGCAAGATCCAATATTAATTGAAAATTATCTGGAGATAGATAAGAATGAATTAAAACCCACTAAGATTAATAGCGCAAAACTCAAAGCGGGTGTTCTTAATCTATCCATTAATAATCAATTGGATGTTGATGCAGAAATGTCATTCGAATTTCCCAATTTGAAAACTGCCACGGGACAGATTTTTACCGCAACGAAATTCATTCCAAGGAAACAAAATGTGGTTGTGTTCAACAATTATTCACTCGCAAACCATTCAATAGTTTCTCAGACTGCCGAAGCAACTAACAAACTTAATTATAAAGTTTCATTCGCTGTAAAAGAATCAAATGATTTTAGAACTATTTCCAGCACAGATGGAATTTCTGCCAATGTTGGAGTTGATAATCTTGAGCTTGAGGAATTTACTGGCATTTTGAAACCGACTGAAATGAACAGTACAAGAACTGCAGTTTCACTTAATACGGAGGACTTAAAAGAAAAATTACAGTTCAAGCAAATCAATATCCGAAATCCCAAACTTGAGCTGCATTTAATACCTACATCGCAGATTGAATTCAGAATAAGTGGAAAAATTGAAGCACGTAATTCTCATGGACAGTCAAGCATTTTGAATCTGAATTCGAATACTTTGCTGAATAAATTTAAAGTTGGCAGCGATTTAATTTCAAATACCGATACTGTGCTTTATCTTCACCCGGATAGTTTAAGCAAGTTCTTCAGAAAGTTTTCAAGCTTTCCTGATTCTATTATCGTAACAGCAAGCGGGACTGCAAATCCAAATTATAAAACAATTTCTGTTAAAAGCAGCGATGAAATACACGGCAATTCAAAATTTGAGTTTCCACTCGATTTGGCATTGCAGGATGGAGTTTTTACAGATTCAGTTGCAATTGACTTAAAGAATGACGAAAAAGATGAGCTTGATAATGTTCATGAACTTTCAGCGATTTTAAGGGTATCAAACGGAATTCCCGCCAAAGTTGATTTTACAGGAAAAATCTATGATGAGTTTGATAATTTCCTGATGTATTTTCCACCGAAATATGAAACGCAAGATACTGTTCTTTCAATTGCCGGAGCGATTACAAATTCAAATGGTGATGTAATTGAGAAATCAGAAAGTACTGTATCTGTCACTTTAAAAAAAGCTGCAGGCGAAACTGAAAGCGATATTCAGAAATTAAAACGCGCAAAGTATATGAGAATAAGGCTGAAATTGAATACCTCGGCAAATGGAAATCTGCCTGTAAAATTCAAGATCGACGATACAATTGAAATCCGTGCAGCTGGTTCAACAAATTACACCGTACAGCCATAAGGAGGATGAAAATGAAAACAAAATTAATCATATTGTTATTAATATTATTTGATGCTGTTGAGTTATTTTCCCAAACGGGTGGTTCTTCGGGTCTAAGTGATGCACGTTCACTCGGAATGGCTGGAACTTACATCAATTCTGCAAAAGGTTTGTATTCAATCGGAATTAATCCAGCAAATCTATCTTTATCGACAGATGCAACTCTTGAAATAATTGCACCGGTTCCGCTCCCGAAAATTTCTGCGAAAGTCGGTACGAATTTCATGTCAATTGACGAATACAATTACTTCTTCGGTTATTCAACTACAGATGAAAATGGCAATAAAGTTGGAAGATACCTTACTGACAAAGATAAAACCCGACTGAAAAATTTATTCAAAGACGGCGGAACAATATTTATTGACCAGAATATTCAGTTATTCGGAATTGCATTAAATCCTTCAAATGGATTCGGAACACTGGCTTTTACGATTGGAGACATGATTTCTGCAAAAGCTACTTTGCCAAAAAACTTGGTCGCACTTGCTCTTGACGGCAATGAACTGAACACCGTTTACAACTTTTCTGATATGGGTGCAAAATCGTGGTGGCTTAGAAAATATGCAGTTTCATACTCAAATTCATTTGACATAATTCCGGGACTGAAAGATTTGGCAATTGGAATTTCATTGAATTTCATTAAAGGATATTCATATTTAAGTATTGATGAAGTTAAAACTGAACTGACAACAAATGAAAATTATGAAATCAGCGGACGAGGCTCTTTTATTGCACATGCAGCCTTCTCACCGGATTTCGGAGTAAAATATGACTTCGACAATTCGCCGGATAAAACCTCAAACTTTTCTATATTTCCAGAGCCGGCAGGAAGCGGATTCGGAATTGATCTTGGATTTTTAGCAAAACTTGATGATGTTTTTTCTGTTGGTTTGGCTTTCACCGACCTTGGAAATATCACCTGGGAAAAGAACGTTGCCGAATATAAATCCAATCGCCCGTTTTTTCTTGATGACCCGACAAATGAAGCACAGCGTGATTCTTTGCTTGATGCATTAAAAGGAAAAGACAGCGGAAAATTTATAGACAAACTTGAAACCGAGCTTGCTTCTGCAATGCGAATTGGTTTCTCTGCACAAATTGATAAAATATTCAATGGAAATCTTCCCGGTAATATGTTGCTTGAAATTAACCTTAACAAGGGATTCAATAATCAGCCTGGAAATTCTAAACTTACACGGTTTTCACTTGGTATGGATTGGAATCTTACAGGATTCTTTGCACTTCGATCAGGTTTATCTTTTGGCGGAATTGATAAATTCAACTGGGGACTTGGACTTGGATTTGATTTTGGTATATTTGAGATAAATCTCGGGAGTCCTGATTTTCATTATCTGCTTTCTCCTAATTCAGCAAAGCGAATATCTGTGGGAATGGATTCACGCTGGAAATTTTAATAATGATGCTGTCTGATTTTTTATTTAATTCAAACAACCAATGTATTTACTTATTTTGCCAATATCATCTTCTTCGTTTCGGAAAAATTACCGGCTCTCAACAGTTAGAAATAAATTCCGCATGGTAATTGATAATTTTTAATTGAGAATTGATAATCGTATTTCTCTGCTTCTTTATATTCATTTACAAGTGTTGTTATTTCCTGTCCGATTGAATTATATACTTTCAACTGCACAAAGCCTGTTTCAGGAATTTCATAGCTGATTGTTGTACTTGGGTTGAAGGGATTTGGATAATTTTGTGATAACCTGAATTCTGTCGGGTTATCAGCAATTATTTATTCGAGACTCTTTTTCCATTGTATCAGACTTTCACCTGTTTTTATAATATGTGAACTCTCTACAGATAGATTATTATCCAAATCAACGGTGACAACCCAATATTCTACTCCATCTGTTGCTAATCTTGGTGAAGTAATTTCGAAATCTGTGTCTGTATAACTTGTAGATGTTGTCGTAATATATGCCGTTTGTGTTCCCGATTCCGTTGTTAATTTTTTATATATTCTGTAATCGCTTAAATCTGGTTCAGTGTTTACACTCCAAGTTAATATTGGATGATTATTCGCACTTGATGTTACTTGTAGGTTCTGTGGTTTGGAAGGTGGAAGTTGATAAAGTGTACTTGTTTCAACTTTCTGGATAACTTTTATTTGATTATTCTCATTAATTAATTGAAATGATATATTTTGCAAAGATGGATTACTACATGGACTTAAAACTTCAACATAACCATTTTTCAATGCATCTTTCCCATCTCCTTTGAAAAGTGGTTGAAATATATCAATTCCAGATGCAACATTAACATATCCTTCAATTAAAGAAGAAGCAGAAAATCAAGTGTTTGAATTAATATAAAATATTCTTTCGGTATCAAAATATCCATTCGATGAAGAAAGATATCTTTTGAAAACAGGAATAGTTTGCCCATTGGGATGAGTTCCAAAATGGTCAAGTTGCCAGTCCCATTTTTCCTTCTGCATTTATAAAATAAATTTTACCATCAACATCAGAATATTGGTAAAGTGTATAAACACCTTTGCCATCATTAGTATTATCAATATTATCAAAAACAGAAATACGTTGATGGTTTTCTAATAAATAATATTGTGTTGTCCCAGGGATTTTTATTCTTAATGCATCCCCTGTAGTGAGATAATCATTTAATGTAATTGGGAATAATGGGTTAAAATCATACTGGATAAAACTTTTCCAACCTAATTTGTGTCTTTCATAAGAACTTACCATTTGACTTCTTGAACCATAACTACCAATCATTCCCCAAACACCCGGTTGCAAATGCGCCTCATTTCCACCCATCAAATGATGACCAAATTCATGAACAAGAACATTTTTTACATAGTCGAAACCATTATATCCCATTGCCATTGTAATGCCTGATACTAAATCATAAGCGCCAAGATCAATGGTTCTTGCATAATTATCTACTGATAAAATTCCACCTCCGCCAAGTGAAGCTTCGCCTGAAAATTTTTTCCCTCCAAAATCTGTAAATCCAAGTTTATATGCTGTTAAAGCCGGAAGCGGCTAAATTATGTTTTAAAATAGGCGGTCAATATGATACTATTTATCTTAGATACAACATTTTTTTTACAATAAAAGTAGAACTGGTTTCTAAAGTATAAAAATAAACTCCGCTCGAAGCGGATACATTAAAATCTGTTTTTCCGTCCCAATAAACAATATTTCTCCCTTTATGTGCATTGCCTGAAAACAATTCTTTTATTTTTTGCCCAAGGATATTATAAATAATTATATTAACAAAAGAATTGCCGGGAGAGCTGAATTCTATTCTGGTTTTACTATTAAAAGGATTGGGGAAATTCTGATACAAAACAAAGTTTACCGGAATCGGGCCGGCAATATCAATATTCAGTTTACCATAAACAAAACTGTAGGAACCATTTGGCGGTTCTGTAATTGAAAATCCATTACTATTTTTATATGTAAACAAAAAATTAATTTCTTCACCGTTGGGATATTGCGGAAAACTAAATTTGTATTCCAATGCGCCGTCAAACGAACACTCTGCTTCATTAACTATACCATCACTGCCCGAATAAATTATTTTAACCGGCTGTGCTTTCAAATTAAGCGTATCAGGGAATATTTTATGAACAGTATATACGTTATTTTCAAAGCTCAAATTAGGAGATGTAATGGCGTTTAAAGCAGAAACCAATCCATAACCAATTTCATTATTTGGACTGGAAGAATTATTTGCTGTTTGAATTAAAATTTGGCGGACCTGCTCGTTCGTTAAGTACGGAAAAGCAGAGAGCACCATACTGCCAATACCGGCAGCTATCGGGCATGAATAAGAAGTGCCGGAGCCGAATGAATATCCGCCTCCGGAGACAGCATGATAGTCACTTGTTCCTTGAGCAACAATCTCTGGTTTAATTCTTCCGTCTGATGTTGGTCCAAAACTGCTAAAAGATGCTTTTGTACCATCGGGATTAACAGAACCGACAGCAAGTATTTTATATGCATCTGCCGGAGCCGTAATGTAATGCCATTTTGAAGTACCTTCATTCCCTGCTGCTGCAAAAGTAACAACCCCACGTTCAAACGCAAGATTACAAGCCTGTGTTACAATTGTAGTATTGCCATTCATATCTTGATAAGTATAAGATTTCTCACCCGGATCAAATTCGCTGTAGCCTAAAGAACCGGTAGTAATATCTACGCCCAGACCTTCCATCCATTCTATTGCTGCTGCGTAGTTATCTTCCTCAATGTGAGTTTCGGAAGCAATATTTTCAGTCTTTGCCAAAATAAATGAAGCACCAAATGCAGGTCCAACAATATACCCTGGATCAAAACCTGCAAGTATGGAAAAAACGCCAGTTCCATGACTATCTTGTCCGGCAATATCTCCAGGCTGATTTGCAGTCACGGAATCACCCTGCACAAAATCACGCTCGGCAATTACATTTAAATTCTTTAATGCCGGATGATCTTTCCATCGAAATCCAGCATCCAGAATTCCTATAATAACACCTTGTCCGTTAATTCCCATATCATGAATCTGAGGGATGCCGGACAAATTGTATTGAGCAAAAGAAGGTCCGTAGTCGTATGAGTGACCCTTATTTAATTTTCTTTGCTGAGGGGCTATATCTTTTTCTTCGAAAGAATCATTTGGAATAATTTGATCATTAACAAATGGAATTATTTTTACTGGAGAAATCTCTTTTACGAAAGGAAGCTTGTGAATATCCGTTAGTTCTTTTTCAGAAAGATAAGCCGAAACAGCATTAAACCATTTTAACTTATGTATAATTTTTATACTGTGTCCTTCAAGTTTTTTTATATATTTTTCTTCAATGGGAATATCCTCATAAGTAACAAAATTTTCACCCATTACTTTTTTTCTTCTTTCAATACTTTTTTCGGAGAGTTGTTTTACAGCTTCGAAATACTGCGGAGAAGATTTTAACAGTAAAGCTTGTGAGGAAATGCCTTTGTCCTTAAAGTAGATCAGATACTTTGTCTGCGAAAGAGTATATGATTCTAAAATGAAAAACGAAAACAAAAGAAAGAAGAATTTTTTCATCTGCAAGCTATGTAAATAACGATATACAAAGAACAAAAAATCAATTCGGAAATCAATGAACTAATTTTGCAATTCTGCCTATCCGTACCGAACCTAATAATCTAAATAAATCGGAGAAAGGAATTGAAGGATCCCACGACCAGTAGATCATTAATGCTTCACCAATTATTTTATCACGGGGCACGAACCCCCAGAATCTGCTGTCGGCACTGTCATCCCTGTTGTCGCCCATCATAAAATAATAATCTTGTTTAATGGTATAATATTCAGCATGTTTATCATTTATATAAACTCTTTCACCGTCAGTTGTAACAACATTCCTACCATAATCTCTGTTAATTATCGTTCTGTATTTTTCAATATTATCAGGAGAAAGTCTCACAATTTCTCCTTTCTTAGGAATAATCAAAGGTCCATAATTATCTTTATTCCATCCGCTTCCGGCAGGAAATATTCCTGGGTCTGTCACACCTTTTGGCAGAATGGAAGAGCTCAGGTACTGAATATTCGGCGGTATAGGTGCTTCTTTGCCGTTTACAAACACAACTTTATTTCTAATCTCGATTGTATCGCCCGGCAGTCCAATACACCTTTTTACATAATTCATTATTTCGGCTGGATGCAATTGATCTCTATCGCCTGGATATTCAAAAACGACAATATCGCCCCTTTCGGGATCTCTTACTTCAGGAAGCTGGAAATAAGGCAGTTCAATATTTGTAAAAGGAATATTTCGCGGAGATGACGAACCGTAAATAAATTTATTTACGAAGAGAAAATCGCCGACAAGAATAGTTCTTTCCATAGAGCCGGTCGGTACTCTTGAAGTTTCAATCACAAATGTTTTTAAAAGAAATGCAGCAAGGGCTGCAAAGAGTAAATTCTTAATAAATTCAATTGTTTTTTGTTTTGATGTTTTAGAAAGTTTTTGTCCGGTAGTTACTTGAGTTTTGTTGTTTGCCGTCATTGGATTCCTTTTTTAATCTTCAATTTGTAATACAGCTAAAAATGCTTCCTGTGGAATTTCTACATTTCCTACTTGCTTCATTCTTTTTTTACCTTCTTTCTGTTTTTCGAGCAGCTTTCTTTTTCGTGTTATATCTCCGCCGTAACATTTTGCAAGCACGTTTTTTCTGAGTGCTTTGATATTCGTTCTCGCAATAACTTTATTGCCTATTGCAGCTTGAACTGCTATTTCAAAGAGCTGTCGCGGAATTAAATCTTTTAACTTAGATGTTACTTTTCTACCCCAGTCGTAAGCCTTCTTTTCATGTACAATAATAGAAAGAGCATCTACCTTTTCGTTGTTAAGCATGATATCAAGTTTAACCAAATCAGATTGTTTATAACCGATAAATTCATAGTCAAAAGAAGCGTAACCGCGGGAAATAGATTTTAACTTATCATAAAAGTCAAAAATTATTTCCGACAGCGGAAATTCAAACTCAAGATCAGCTCTTGTTGGATCTATGTAAGTAGTATTTTTATAAACACCTCTTTTGTCTATTGCAAGCTGCATTAAGTTCCCGACATATTCGCTTGGAGTAACAATTTGCGCTTTCACATACGGTTCTTCCACGTGGTCGATTTCGCCTGCTTGAGGCATTTCCGCCGGATTATCTACAATTATTTTTTCTCCTTTTTTATTAAAGACCCAGTATTCAACATTCGGCAGTGTTGTTACAATTGATTGATTGAATTCCCTTTCGAGCCTCTCCTGAACAATTTCCATGTGAAGCATTCCCAAAAAGCCGCATCTGAAACCAAAGCCTAAAGCTGCGGACGTCTCCGGTGTAAAAACAAGTGCCGAATCGTTCAACCTGTATTTTTCCAATGATTCGCGCAAATCTTCAAATTCATCCGAGTTTGTAGGATATAAGCCGCTGTAAACCATCGGTTTAATTTCCTTATAACCCGGCAACGGATTTTGTGCCCCATTTTTTACGTGAGTTACCGTATCGCCCACTTTAGTATCGTGCACATCTTTTATACCGGCGATAAGATAGCCCACATCGCCGGCTTTTAACTGACCGGTTCTAATTCTACCCAATCTCAGAATACCAATTTCCTCAGCAAGAAATTCTTTATCGTTTGCAAAAAATTTTATCTGGTCTTTTTCTTTAATTACACCGTTAAAAACTCTAATATAAGCCACAGCGCCTCTGTAAGAATCAAATACGGAATCGAAAATTAAAACCTGTAAAGGAGCGTTTTCATCTCCTTCCGGTGGAGGAATTCTGTTCACAATTGCTTCTAAGATTTCATCAATCCCCTGTCTGGTTTTTGCACTTGCTAAAATTATATCTGAATCGCTGCAGCCAAGTAAATCAATTATCTGATGTTTCACTGTTTCGATCATCGCACTGGGTAAATCAATTTTGTTTAGTACAGGAATAATTTCCAGTCCGGCATCAATTGCCATGTACAAATTGCTTATGGTTTGTGCTTCCACACCCTGAGCAGCATCAACTACCAGTATAGCTCCTTCGCATGCAGCAAGCGAACGGGAAACTTCATAAGAAAAATCAACGTGTCCTGGAGTATCAATCAAATTTAATGTGTAAACCACATTATCTCTGCCGGAATATTTCATTTGTATTGCATGCGACTTAATTGTGATACCGCGTTCTCGTTCGAGGTCCATACTGTCAAGCAATTGAGCTTTAGCTTCCCGTTCGGTGATTGTATGGGTAAATTCCAGCAGCCCATCGGCAATGGTTGATTTACCGTGATCTATATGAGCTATTATGCAGAAATTACGAATGTTGTGCAAAAAAACCTCTTTTAAAGTCCTCTCCGAAGGAAAGGGCTTTTTAAAATTACAAATTTCGAGCGAAAATATAATTATAAGGTGAAGGATAAACAAT
>DYLN01000278.1 GCA_020722085.1 Melioribacter roseus | reverse complement strand
CCAATTTCGTTTTCCAAATGTAATTTGGTAGCCAAAAAACGACCCGCTCCACCCGCACCCGCAATAATTATATTGGTTTTTATTACATTATCCGCAAACATTTTACGAATAATAAATCTTAAAATTATTACACGATAAAACAAAATTGAAATAAGAGTTATAAATGCAAATACAATTGTAAATTGGCGTGATTCAAGAATAACCAAAAGTTTAAACACATGAGAAAACACAATGACAACAATAATTCCGTAAAAGACTGACTTTGTTATCGCCACAACTTGGTTTGATATCGACAAACAAAGATGAAGCTTATAAAGATTATTGCTTTGAAAGATAAATACAAAAACAATACCCAACAATAAAAAATAAATTATTAACGGAAATGATTCAATAACCGTGTATTCAACAAAAGAAAAGAGATTGCCAGAATCTGCTTTATTTACAAAAAACGCCGTAAGAAAGAGGGATATCAAAATTATCCCCAAATCAAATGCGGCGTATAAATATTTATAAAACGGAAGTTTCATTAATTATTATTTTTCAAAAAAGTTCTTGATTTCATTTGTAATATACTCTATTTGCTCATCTGTAAGTTCGGCAAACATAGGCAAACTTAATCCTTGTTCCGCCAAGGCTTCGGTAACGGGGAAATCACCTTTTTTGTAACCTAAATGACTAAAGCACGGTTGCAAGTGTAACGGAATCGGGTAGTGAAGACCTGTAGCAATACCTCTTTCGCTTAAATATTTTTGCAATGCGTCTCTTTTTGCGGTTCTTTCGATATTTTCTTCACCCAAAACTTGAATTACAAACAAATGGTAAACATGCTTTGCATAATCCATTTCTTTCGGAAGTTTTATTTCTTCTACATCTCTGAGTAATTCATTATACTTGGCGGCAACTCGCCTTCTTCCTTCAGTCCAATCATTTAAGTGCGGTAATTTCACTCCCAACACTGCGCCTTGTATTCCTTCCATTCTATAGTTATGACCAAACATTTGGTGATAATATTTTTGTTCGGTACCATGGTCACGTATCATTTTGAACTTTTTGGCTAAATCGTCATCATTTGTTAAAGCCGCACCGCCTTCGCCATAAGCCCCCAAATTTTTACCGGGATAAAAACTAAAAGAACTTGCCAAAGCCAGCGAGCCGACAGGTTTGCCTTTATATTCAGCAATATGTGCCTGTGCACAATCTTCAACCAAAAAGATATTGTGTTTATTGGCTATTTCCATTAACGGTTCCATATCTGCCGGTTGACCATATAAATGAACCGCTACAATAGCTTTTGTTTTAGGAGTAATTGCAGCTTCAACTTTTGCTGGGTCTATATTGTAACTTTCAGGATGGCAATCCACAAAAACGGGAGTTGCGCCACACAAAGTTGCGCCCCAAGCAGTTGCAATAAAAGTATTTGCCGGAATAATTACTTCGTCTCCTGGTTTAATGCCAAGAGCCCATAACACGATGTGGTTTCCGTCAGTACCGGAACTTACGGCAACGCAATGCTTGCTGTTGTGTGCTTTTGCAAAATTTGCTTCAAACTCTTG
>DYLN01000107.1 GCA_020722085.1 Melioribacter roseus | reverse complement strand
TATAACTCTATATACATTATTGCCATACGAAAACCATTTTAGTATGAGTATATTATAAAAAACGTAACCTAATTAATTTGAAATGGCAAGAGTATTCTTTATTGGAAGGGATAGCAAGGCGGTGGTGCTTAAAAACCATAAACTGATGACGTGAACCGGAATAAGGACCTTCAAAAACCCAAATTTTTCAGCCGTTTGACAAAATTCCTCTGTTTACACGGCGTCCATTGCGTCATATACTGGCTTTTTGTTCAGGTTTATACTTTTAATCACAGGTAACCTATGACCAAGTTTAAGACCAACAAGTATCCAGTCTTCAAGGGTCGAGTGCAATTCATCCTGGCATTTTTTCTAAAAAATGTTTTTACTTAAAGGCATTTGTTGCTTCACTGTAGAAATATAGTCAAAATAAACCCAACGATAAAACAACATAAGAGAACATAATCCTTAACTAATGAAAAACTCCAGGAATAATGCTTCCGCATTTGGGGCATTTATTGCCGTTTAATCTGTATCTTAGAACGCTGTGCCAGTCACGGACTATAAGTTCGTAATTGCAGCTAGGACAATAAGTAGTTTGTTCCTCAATTGAGTGAACATTTCCGGTATAGCAGTATTTAATGCCGGTCTGCAATGCGATTTCCCGTGCTTTTTTCAATGTTTTGTGGGGAGTTCTCTCTTTGTCTCTCATCTTAAAATCAGGGTGAAAAGCTGTAAAATGAAGCGGCACTTCATCACCTAAATTGGTTAAAATCCAATCGCATTCACGTTTAATTTCTTCTTCGCTGTCGTTTTCATCGGGAATGAGAAGTGTTGTTATTTCAAACCAGATACCGGTTTCGTGTTTCAGCCAGTAAAGCGTATCAAGGACATTATCAAGGTGGGAAAAAGTAATTTTATGGTAGAAATTTTCCGTGAATGCTTTTAAGTCAACGTTAGCTGCGTCAATATATTTATAAACATCTTTTCTTGCTTCTTTATCAATGTAGCCGGCGGTTACCATTACAGATTTAATATTTTCTTCCCTTGCAATTTTGGAAATATCTATTACATATTCTCCAAAAATAGTAGGGTCGTTGTATGTGTAAGCAATAGAGGGAACCTTATATCTTTTAGCGAGCCGAACAACTTCTTCGGGCGAGTAATCAAGCGAGTTTAGGTTATCGTATTTGGCTTTGCTTATCGACCAATTCTGACAAAATTTACATCCAAGATTGCAGCCGGCTGTTCCGAAACTCAATATATCGGTACCTGGCAAAAAATGGTTCAGCGGTTTTTTTTCAACGGGGTCTATTGCGAATCCGGTTGGTCTGCCGTAACCGATTGAGTACAATTTGCCGCCTATATTTTGGCGGATGAAACAAAATCCCATTTGACCTTCACCGATGGTACAATACCTTGGACAAAGAGTGCAGAGAATTTTTCCATTATCGGCGGGCTTCCACCATTTAGCTTCTTTAAACGGCACCTCTTTAGCCCCCTCTCCCGCTGAGGCAGGATAAGCTGTGTCTCCCCCAAAGGAGGAATCTTTTATGTGTTCATGCGTAATCATTACTTAGCCCATGTTTTCTAAATCATCAGTGTCATTACAAAAACCTCGAAGGTCACATTAATCGGTTGGGCCGGAGTTCCCCAAACCGCATCCATTATTCCAACATCTCAGTCAACGGGCGAGGAGACCTCGCCCCTACAATTTCCCTTCCAACTTTTGTATTTATCAGCGATGATAAAACAAGATATATAAGAAACCAGGAATAAACTTATAATATTTTTTCTAATTGTCAAATCACAGAAAAGCGTACCCAATTTTTTCGACCTTTTTCGGAAATTGGTGCTCCTGATGTATACATGACCACATCATTTTCTTTAACCAGATTGTTTTCCTTCAATATTTTTGTACTTTTATTAATAGCTTCTTCCTCATCTTGCAAATTATTTAAATAAAACGACCTGATTCCTCTGCGCAGATTCAAGTAGTTAAGAGTTTCAAAATTATCCGAGATTGCTACAATTAATGCGGCTGGCCTGTATTTAGAAACTACAACAGCTTTTCTTCCAAAATGAGTAAATATTACAATTGCCTTAACCTTCAACTGGTCTGCCATAGCGGCAACTGCTTTTCCGCTCGCATCAAAAATATTGTCGAACAGATTTGCAGGCGTTTTATATTCAATATTTGTTCTGAAACCCGACTGTGATTCGGTAGTAGTCAAAATTTCATTCATAATTTCTACCGCAGCAACAGGATATTTACCAACAGAAGTTTCGCCGCTTAACATAACTACATCTGTTCCATCCCAGACTGCGTTGGCTATATCGGTAGTTTCTGCCCTCGTCGGCACAGGATTGTTAATCATTGACTCAAGCATTTGCGTTGCAGTGATGACCAGTTTTCCTTCTTCGTTACATCTTCTAATAATGTTTTTCTGAACAATAGGAACTTCCTTCAGTTCAAGCTCGACTCCAAGGTCTCCGCGGGCAACCATTATTCCATCGGCAGCTTTTAAGATTTCCTCAAAGTTATTTATTGCTTCCTGCTTTTCGATTTTGGCAATTACAGGAATGTTAAATTGTTTTTCTTTCAGCCAATTTTTAAGGTGAGTAATATCATCGGCACTTCTGACAAAAGAGAGAGCAATAAAATCCACGCGGTGAGAAAGTGCAAACTCGAGGTCTTCAAAATCTTTTTGAGTAAGCGAGGGTGTGCTTAGTTTCATTCCCGGGAGATTCATACCTTTTTTTGGTTTTAAAATTCCTCCTTCAATTATATCGCAGATAAGTGAGTTTTTTCTCTTCGCCGAAACTTTTAAGTGTATCAGTCCGTCATCAATTAAAATATCATTTCCGATTTTAGCGTCGGCGATCAATTGAGCGTAAGATGTGGAAATTAATTTGTTCGTACCAAGCACATCATTCACCGTTATTTCAATTTTCCCGCCGTTATTAATTTCAATTTCCGGCTGCTCTAATTCGCCGATTCTGATTTTTGGTCCTTGAAGATCGATTAAAACAGCAATCGGCAAAGATTCCTCAATGCATACTTCATTAATGAGGCGGAAAATTTTTTCGTAGTAATTGTAATCGCCGTGAGAAAAATTTAATCGGAATGCATCGGCTCCAGCTTCAACAAGAGATTTCAATTTTTCTTTTGTATCGGAAGCCGGTCCAATTGTTGCAAGTATTTTTGTTTTGGAATAAACAGATCTCATTTCTTACGTTTCGTTTTTCCTTTTGACCGGGGATTATTTTTAGGCTTAGGAGATTCCGCTTTAGTTTTTTTCTTCATTTCTTTCAAAACTCTTTCAACTTCGCCGAAAACAGTTTTTTGTTCATAAGCTCCGCTCTTCAATAATTTGCCTGCTTTTACTCCGGTGAGAATTTCTATTGCTTCTTCAACTCTAGAAACAGCAAAAACATGAAACTTATTATTTTTTACGGCGTCCACAATTTCGTTTTTCAGCATAAGGTCTTTCACATTTTGAGAAGGAATAATCACACCGTGAGAACCATCCAGGCCGCGCATTTTACAGATATCAAAAAAGCCTTCAATCTTTTCATTCACGCCGCCGATGGGTTGTATGTCGCCTTTTTGATTTACCGAACCGGTTATTGCGTAATTTTGTTTTATTGGAATTCCAGAAATTGCCGAAAGCAATGCACAAATTTCCGTAATTGAAGCGCTGTCGCCGTCAACCAATCCGTAGCCTTGCTCGAAGACTAAACTAGAATTAAAAGAAAGAGGAATATTTCTGCCGAATGTTTCTCTAAAATATCCGGTAATAATTAAAACACCTTTGTTGTGTGTGCTTCCGCTCAAACCAGCTTCGCGGTCAACATTAATAATATTTCCGCTGCCAAGAGAAACCGAAGCAGTAATTCTTGTCGGTTTGCCAAATGAATAATGACCGCTGTCGTAAACTGCGAGTCCGTTTATAGTGCCAATTTTAGAACCTTTAGTATCGATTAAGATACTTCCCTTGTTTATCATTTCGCTAAGTTTTGATTCGTACAAAGAATGTCTTTCTCTTCCGGTTTCAAAAGCCTGATCTACGTGATAGCCGTTTACGACATTTTCGCCGCTGTCCTTTGCCCAAAAACATGCTTCTCTGACAAGGTCGGCAATGTATGCAAATCGAGTGGTGAGCTTATTTTTTTCTCCGGCATATCTTGCACCGTACTCTGCAATTCGTGCAATTGCCGATTTGTCAAATTCCAGATGTCCTTCGGTTTCAATTAATTTTTTTATTACGCGTGCATATTCATTCAGTGCATTTTCGGTCCGGTTCATTTCATAATCGAAATCGGCTTTCACCTTAAAAATTTTGTTAAAGTCGTCTTCGTATGCGGAAAGAAGCGAGTAAATGTAATCGTTCCCGACCATAATTACTTTTGTATCTACATAGATCGGTTCGGGTTTTAAAATACTAGGAGAAAATTGAAAATAATTTGCTATATCCTGTATTTCGTATTTGCCGTAAAGTAAAACCCGTTTAAGGGATTTCCAAACGCCCGGTTCGCTGAACGCATCCATTGCATTTATTACAAGAAAACCTCCGTTTGCATGAAGAAGTGAGCCGGATTTTATTTTTGTGAAGTCGGCGTACCAGCCGCCCTTGCCGTCAGAAAATTTCTCGATTGTGCCGAACAAATTGCTGTAAGTAGGTGAAGTTTCAATGATCACGGGGCATTGTTTTACGCCGGAGTTATCTAGAATAATATTAACTTCGTATTCTTTCAAATAATCAATTACAACACCTTCGGGAGTTTCCTCGGTAGCTGGTTTAGAGCCTTTGAAAACGTCGAGATTTTCCAAAATATTTTCGGCAACCGAATCAAGCCATATTTTTACTTTCTCTATTTCAAATTTCTTTTTCAATTCGCTTATGCTTACATTAACAAGTTCTTTAACGTAATCTCTTTCGAGGTGAAGGATTTTATCCTGAAATTCGCGGCTTAACTGCAGACTCTCTCTAAAAACCTTTGCAAGTTCCTCCTGGTATGATGAATATTTTTTTGTTATCTCCGAGGCTTTTTCCTTGGTGATTTTTTCCGATCTTACAAGTTCATCGAGCTGCTGAATAAAGTACGGCTGGTTATCAATCACTGCAAGAATTTCAGGACGCGCAAGCTCTCCAATTTTTACCTGTCCGAGTGTAAAGCTGTCGCTTTGCAGTTTATTTTCAAATCTGCTCATTATTGCCTGCTGATGCTCTCCAAAATCTGCTAACAGTTTTTTCTTTTTAGATAAGAAAGGGTTTGTTGAAAGAACTTGCGGAATTTTTCCCTGAAGAAATTTTATTGTACGGGAAAGCTCGCTTTTAAAATTACATGCCTGTCCCGCATTGAACTCCAGAAGTGTCGGTCTGTCCTGATTGCTAAAATTGTTTACATAGGCATAATCTTTTAGCTGAGAACAATCAGGACTTATTGATTCCAAGACTTTTTTTATTGTTGTAAGTTTTCCGGTGCCGGAAAGTCCTGTAACAAAAATATTATAACCCTGACTTCTCAACTCAACGCCGAGTTTTAATGCTTTTAACGCTCTTTCCTGCCCAATAATTCCTTCAATCGGTTTAAGATGTGTTGTCGTTTCGAATTCAAATTGATCCGGGTTGCAGACCCATTTCAAATCTTCCGGATTTAATTCTTTTGGTTTAGATGCTTTTAGAAGCCGCATAAATTTTTCCGCATATTATGAGATTGAATATTCAAAACTACTAAAAAAATGTACGTTAAAAAACGGGATTAAGATGTAAGATGTTTGACTACCTACACTAAAGCCTCGGTAGTTAAAATGGAAGATGGGGGAAATAAGACAAAAGACCAGACTGGCGAGACTGACGGGTGGACTCATCGAGATGGCATCTCTAAGGCATTGATATAAAATTTTGAGAGATGCCACACCTTCTTACCATTCTTTTCACCATCCGTAAATTTTCGATGAGCA
This sequence comes from Melioribacter roseus, assembly GCA_020722085.1. Classification (GTDB taxonomy): domain Bacteria; phylum Bacteroidota; class Ignavibacteria; order Ignavibacteriales; family Melioribacteraceae; genus Pyranulibacter. The sequence continues at coordinate 4,437 of DYLN01000107.1, read as the reverse complement.
ATAATCAATAAACAATTTTCAATTTAACAATTAACCTCCTTACCTGCACTTAAAAACTTTTTTCTTTTTACTTTGATCTTTTTTCTTGTAATGCGGATGCACGGATGCATTGACAGGCAAAGTGCAGAAAGTAATGAGAATTGAAAATTGAGAATTAATTATTGAATATTTATTGCAGTTAAAAAGTACAAGTTCATTTTCTACTTCTTCTTAAAGAACCTTTTCGGGCTCAAGAAAATCTTGGATTCAAGATTCTTATTCATTGTAAAAAACGATTCGGGGTTTTGTGAGGAATGCAGCACAACCTGCAAGGAATCTTTGTAGGCATCAAGCTGAATTTGAGTTGTGTCGTTCATATCGATAATTAATTTATACTCGGGAGATTGAAATTTCGATGGAGTGAAATTATCGTTAAAATCTGTGGAAGTTACCCGCTCTAAATTATTAAGAAGCTGCTCGGTCTGTGCGGAGTCGGTTAATGTATTGTCAATCTTCCATCTTTTCCCGGAACGCACCAAAACAAAAGAACTATCGGAAGGATACTCGTAAGTAAGCTTTATCCATTTGGTTTTATTGCTTTCTATAATATTCGGATTACGGAAATCATTTACCGACTGGTTGAATGTCATTCCGAGAAATCCTTCGGTTTGATAAACATCGGCATCGTTGTATAATCTAACATAAGTTGAAATTGCATTAGGCTGCTGGTAAGAAAACCTGCCGATAACAATATCGAGTGTGTTTTTGCCGTCTTCCAAAACTTTCACACGCGTGCCTGCCGAATCAACCTGGTATTCATGCCATTTATCTTTATCTCTTGCCGAAAGCGTTGTGGGTTTAATCCGTAAAAGTTCATTCAGCAGATTTACAACTTTGCTTTTCGGAACCGAAGCATATTTATTATTAACAAGTTTAACTTTCCATCCGCTGTCTTCTTTCTTTAAGTATATTTCTTCCTTCTTCTTATCTTTCGGATAGATATAAATTTCGCTCACTTTTGCCGTATCTATCGAGACAAGATTTTTTCTAAAAGTTCTTTCCTCGCCGCTGTTAAAAAATAAAAGATAAACAACGACCAGAAGAAGAATTACAAACAGAAAGGAAAGATTTTTCGTGCTGATTTTATTAAACATAACTTTGGGAAATCAATTTATTCTTCTTTTTCAAATTTATCTGGTACCGGAAAATTCCGTAGCCGACAACAAGCAGAATTGGCAGCAGGAAATTCAAATATTTTAAGAGAGTTTTTGTCCCTTCTTCCAGAGATGGATCAATCGGACGAGCCGTAACACCTTTTGTTCTCAGTTGAATCAAACCTGTATCATCGCTGAGCCAATCAATAGCATTTGAAACGAAATTTACATTATCCGGTTCAAGCTGCTGTGCATTTTGTCCGGCTCCGTTAACTATAAATCTTCCGCTTCCTATCACTACCAATTTTGAATTTGTATTGCCGCTGAGCCTGCCCCAAGCAATAGCTGCAACAGGCAGCGAGCCAAGAGTAAAATCCGCAGCAGTCCAATTTCTCGCAGCATTAAAATAAACCGGCGGCTTTTCGGTGCCAGATTTCTTTGACGAAAATGCAATTGGTGTTATATGTACCGAAGTGTCCGACTCATTTATTTTCAGTGGACTGGCAAACATAAGCATTACAGATTCCAATCCTTCCGTAATCGGATTTTTTGCAAAGCTGTTTATAACAGGCAAATACGGAAATTTAACCGGCGTTTGAAATACAAACATTCCCTGCTGCTGTTTAACCATAACCGAACTGCAGTTAGCATCAATAAGAAAATTCTTCTCAACTTCAATTCCTTTCTGCTGCAGCCAGTCGCCGAAATTACTTTTAATCTCGCTTCCGGAAGCAGTACTCATACTGGCATCAACAGCGCTGTAAGCAGCCAAAATATTGCCTCCCCTTGAAAGAAAATTATCCAGCACGGAAAACTCCCCTTGCGAAAGTGAATCTTTGGGAGCAATAATAACGAGTGTCTTAAATTTTTCCGGAATTGTAGAATCGGCTTTAATTCTGACACTGTCCACATTATAAAGAATATCGAGCTGCTCTTTGAGCTGAGACATTTCATTAATGGAGGGTTCCCCGCTGCCAGTGAGGAAAGCGACCCACGGTTTGTTTTTAAGCGTCAATTTTTTGATTGTTGTTGAAAGATCATACTCCATTGCGGCGCCGGGCTGAATAAAAGGAATTACTTCCTGTTTATCCCCCATTTTAACTACAGCGCCTAAATATGCTCTCTGCTGTTTTATCTGGTCGCGTTCTCTCACATTAATCATAATCGGTCGAATGCCCGCCTGCTGGGCTTTCATTTCGCTTTCCTGTGTTTCATTAGGATTTACAAATTCGTAAACAATCAGGTTGTCGGATTTATTAGCATATTCCACAAGCAAATCTCTAAAATCTTGTTTTACCTGCGCTATGTTTGGAGGAAGATTTTCAGAAAAATAGGCTGTTACTGTGATCGGATCTTTTAGATCTTTTAAAATATTCTTGGTAGCATCGCTTAAACTGTATCTTTTATCTTCGGTAAAATCGAGTCTTGCAAAAAATCTTGATGCAATAATATTTAGGAGAATCAGAGTCCCAAAAACCAACAAGAGTGTTATTCGTACTTTCTTTTTTGTCAGCATGATTTTTATTCAACAATATTTCTTCTTGATAAAACTGATTCGGCTAAAATAAGTCCCCCAAAAGTAATTGATAAAAAGTAAATCAAATCTTTAGTATCGATAACGCCGCGGGAAATTGAATCGTAATGAGTTGACAGACTCATATAACTCAGCAGCTGTCCGAAATTGCCTGTGAAATTATTCGCAAGCACATCAAAAATTATCAGGAAAAATACACCAATAAAAAGCGAAAGCAGAAACGAAACAATTTGATTATTTGTTATGCTGGAAGAAAACAATCCGATGCTTATCAAAGCCATGCTCATAAATATCATCCCGAGGTAACCGCACCAGACAGCACCGTGGTCAATGGGACCAATAGATGAAACGGTTATATAATACGGCAGTGTAAAGGCAAGTGTAATAATTATGAGCAGAAGAGTTGCTGTAAATTTACCCATCACAACCTGCCAATCGGTAACAGATTTTGTAAGAAGCAGTTCAATGGTGCCGGTTTTTTTTTCTTCAGCAAGCATTCGCATTGTAATTGCGGGAATAAAAAAGAACAAAGTCCAATATGCAATCGAAAAGAAGGGTTGGAGCGAGGCTTGTCCGGAAAAGAAAATATCCGAGCCGTAAAGCCATGAAAAAAATCCGCTTATTCCCAAAAATACAATAATTAATATGTATGCAATTAAGGAATCGAAAAATGCGTTTAATTCTCTTTTAGCAATTATCCAGATCGGCTTCATTCGAATTTTATTTAGTTGTTAATTCTCTAAAAATATCTTCAAGTTTAGTTTCGATTGGCGTCATCTCGGTCATAATCCAATTATTTTTAACGCACATCTCAAAAATGGGTCTCCGGGAAGACATACCGGCTTTGCTGTTTATTAAAAAAGTGTTTGGAGAATCCTGAACAGGGTCCACCATTGAAATTGTATCCAAGTTTTTCAGAGCAACAATAACTTCATCCCTGGAAGGAGCATCCGAAATTTGAACCCGAAGAATTTCCTGACCCTGAGCCTGCTGCTTTAATAAATCTGCAGTCCCATCGGCAACTATGTGCCCTTTATTTATAATTAAGATTCTGTCGCATGTAGCTTCAACTTCAGAGAGAATATGCGTGCTTAGAATTACGGTTTTTTCTCTTCCAAGTTCTTTAATCAATTTTCTGATTTCGACAATCTGGTTGGGATCAAGTCCGGTGGTTGGTTCGTCAAGAATTAAAATTTCCGGATCGTGAATCATAGCCTGAGCGAGTCCGACCCTCTGCCTGTATCCTTTTGAAAGCTCGCCGATTTTTTTATGTTTCTCATCGTTCAATCCGGTTGTACGAACCATTCTAATAATTCTTTCCTTAATTTGATTCGAAGGTACGCCCTGCAGTTCGGCGACAAATTTTAAGTAATCGATAACCGGCATGTCGTAATAAAGGGGATTATTTTCCGGCAGATAGCCGATATTTTTTTTCAGGCTGTCGTATTTCTCAAGAATCGATTCGCCGTTAATTTTTACATCGCCGTCTGAGGGTGCCATGTAGCAGGTAATTATTTTCATTGTTGTAGTTTTGCCTGCGCCGTTGGGACCTAGGAAACCGAGAATTTCTCCGGTTTTTACTTCGAAAGATATGTTATCTATTGCTCTTTGTGTGCCGTACTTTTTGGTAAGATTTTCTACAATAATGCTCATAAAGGAGAAAGACTGTAAAATTTTTTAGATCAATATACCAAATTAATGCCCTTTAAAAATTGAAGTGAAGAAAAAGTTCCAGGTTTTTTATAATAAAATTCACTCATTATCCAATTT
>DYLN01000106.1 GCA_020722085.1 Melioribacter roseus | reverse complement strand
TTAAACTGTTTCGTAAAACAGATTCAACTTGCTGTATTTGTTGTTTAGTTAATGCCATTTAATTTTTTTTAATTAGTTTAGAAAAGGCATCCCATATTTTCTTTTTGTTCATCTTTCCGTATGATTCAAAGAGTTCGATTAAAGAGTTGAAAGTTTCTTTATTTTTACCAAGAAAATTCCAGAATTCTTCTTGAACAAGTGTTCCACCTTTAGGATTAAAGTAATAATGGACTTTGGGATTTTTGTAAACTTTTGGATACTTATTGTTGTAGTAAATTGCGAAATGAGCGTCAATCTTTTCTGACTTTGTCTTGAAAAATGCCCAGGCAATTGCCACAAGCAATCTTTTCTTGGCACCTGAAACTTCTGTTGTATTAGGATCAGGGCTTTTCATTTCAAAAATATAAGTATGCTTTTCTTCCGTGTCAGTTACAATAAGGTCAAATTCAAAAGTATGCTGCTCCGTCTCTTTCGATGGATTTTTACATGCACTAAGTATTATTTTTTTCTCCTTTTCATAATCACTAAGAGTTCTGGCATTACTCAAATTATTGATGATTGAATCAATTTCCCGAAAAACATTAACAGGTATGTTAACAATTTCTCTTGTTTTTCTTTGTACATTCCCCTCTCCCCACGCATCGAGAGCAATTATCTGTGCAATCTTTTCCATTACATTTCCCAATGAGGTTTTGAGTCCGTGTATTCTGTGAACAAGTGGTTCAAAATCTTTGAGTAACGCTATTACAAAAGGGTTTCCTGAATTTGCTTTTGATCTATTTGGAGCACCACTGATGTGGTTTTCTACTACCACCTTTATCAAGGCATTTATTTTCTTCTTTGCTTCTTTGGACAAACCCATTATTTACTCTTAAAATGAAAAATAATCTCAGAATAAGCACCTTTATCTTTTTCTGTGCGATTTAATACTGGTCGTCTAAATTGGTTTACTATTTTCATTCCTGCACGTTCGGCAATGGTTGGATACAAATTGTATTTATCATTGGCCACCAAGAATACATCGTAATCGTTGGAGAGATATTTTTTTGAATTTAATAATACCTCTGAAATACCATTAGCATAATTTTCTCTGGCTTCTTTCCCCTGCCCTTTGAATAGAGGCCCAATTTCCAAATCATCATGCCTCTGAAATCCAAATAGATCATAGGCATAGGCATGCTGCTCATGATAGTCAATCAAACCCACATAAGGGGGGGATGAGAAAATACCTTTAATTTTTTGTTTTTTAACTAAACGGAAAAGATTCGGATGCACTAATTCCATGGTCTTCACTATGTCCAGATTACGGCTGTCTCCGGTTATACAGAATTGAAATGTGTTTGTTTTTAATTTACTGAAGTGTACCAGGCGGTTTACCGTGTCCTTGGAATAAGTTTCCCACCATTTCAAAATCGAAAAAATGGGTTTGCAGATTTTGCCATGCTTGGAACAATAATAAGTTGAGGTGACCGGTTCAAAAATCGTTGCCAGATCGGAATGGGTTGTAGCCCGACAGCTCCGGATTGTTCTGCTTAAAATGATCCTAATTACTCTTTGGCTTTGTGGATTTTTTATTTTTCCAATTTCTTTTAATACAAAGTTTATCTCATCACGGATATGGCTTGTATACCATTTATCCAAAAAAGTTTTCTGCTGCTCCTGGCGCAATTGAATATTATATTTTTTCACCAGTTGATTATATACGGGAAGAAATTCATTTTCCTTTTCCTTTCCATATTTTTTTTCATTGATACTGCCGTTTCTTAATTTGTATTTATATTCAGGAACAGGAAAATTATGGCTGTTAAATGCGTACAACTCGCTAAGTAATTCGGATTCAAAGTCCAGCGTTTTTGCATCCAAAAGAAATTCTTTCAGTGCAATCGTTATCCTTTTTAGTTCATTCCTTACGTCACCTATATCATAATCATCAACTTTAACATTGGCAATCATGGAATTAAATTCAGAAATATCTATTCCAATAGCATGTATGCCCAATTCGGATGCCTGTACCAAGGTTGTACCACTCCCCGCAAATGGATCCAGTATAATATCGCCCGGACGGAAAAAAACCTGTTTCTTAAATTCATCGGTATGGGCATCCAGAAAATATTCCACTAACTGCGGTATAAATTTCCCTTTGTATGGGTGGAGCCGATGGACATGCTTAGTTGTCTCCGCCTCTTTATATTGGTCAAAAGACAACGCCCAGTTCAGATCGTTGCCCAACTTTTCCTTCCAATTGGATGCTCTCTGGCCGCTGTAAGAATTGTAGTATTTCTCCAGTTCACTCCTGGATACAAGAGTTGTTCCGTTATCCCCATACTTCCTGATGCGTCCGTACTGGACAAGATAGGCAATATTGGAGGCGGTCACATTCTTACCCAGATACTCCGATGCCCAATAACTGGCCATTTTTATATTGATTAATTCTTTTTCTTCGTCGTACATTTATACCCCCAGGCTCTTCCGGAAATAATCTATGGTGGATCGCAACCCATCGTCCAGGGCTATCCCCGGTTCCCATCCCAGATGTGTCTTCGCTTTTGTGATGTCCGGCCGTCGCTGTTTGGGGTCATCGGATGGAAGCGGTTTGTATATAATTCCGGATTTGGTACCGGTGGCGGCAATAACCTTTTCTGCCAGCTCTTTTATGGTGAACTCGCCGGGATTTCCCAGATTCACCGGACCAATGAAGCTGTCCTGATTCATCATCCGGATCATGCCTTCCACCAGATCATCCACATAACAAAAGGAACGCGTCTGGCTACCGTCCCCATAAATGGTGATGTCCTCTCCGCGAAGTGCCTGGACAATAAAATTGCTCACCACTCTCCCGTCATCGGGCATCATGCGAGGGCCATAGGTATTAAAGATGCGGATCACCCGGATATCCACTTTATTCTGGCGATGGTAATCGAAAAACAGGGTTTCCGCTACCCGCTTTCCCTCATCGTAACAAGAGCGTTCCCCAATGGGATTCACATGACCCCAGTATTCCTCCCGCTGCGGGTGCTCGTGGGGATCACCATAGACTTCGCTGGTGGAAGCCTGGAGGATCCGTGCACCCACCCTTTTGGCCAGGCCCAGCATATTGATAGCACCCATCACGCTGGTTTTCACGGTCTTAATTGCATTATATTGATAGTGCACGGGAGAAGCTGGACAGGCCAGGTTATAAATCTGGTCCACCTCCAGCCGGATGGGTTCTGTCACATCGTGGCGGATGGTTTCAAAATTGTGGTATTCCCGCAAATGGTTGATGTTTTCCTTCCTGCCCGTGAAATAATTATCCAGACAGATCACCGTCTGCCCTTCTTTTACCAGTCGTTCGCAGAGATGGGAACCCACAAAGCCGGCTCCGCCTGTCACCAGAATTCTTTTTTTATTCATAACTGTTACCTTTAATTTTATTTTACGATAATTATACAAGTCTTAAATCGGGCAATCGATGCTTACACTTTTTCCCATTGGGCATTTCTGCCACGCCCGGTACAGTGCACCTTTCCCTCTTTCTGCATATCCTTGAGTACTTTGCGTATGAGATCAAGACTCCGCATTGGTCGATGGGAGATAACGTTTGGCATAACCTGCATTTTGGATCATAACGGAAAAAGGTCAGATCCAATGATTTGTTATACATTTCTTTCTCAATCATATAATCTCAACGTTTTGGTATATGAAACATTTGGCATTTCAAAGCGATTTTCTATCAAGATACAAGTACTTTTGATACGGGCTGAAACGCTTGATAAACCACTGACTGCCAAATGTTTTATATACGATGTTACAGGTAGGCGTTCTCTCATTTCTATTGTCATACAGTCAATGTTTTTAGTCCTTTTTCGTCTATAATTATTTTTTCGCCTTTAAATGTTGTCACCAAAGCAAATCCGTTATAAAATGGTTCAATTGTCAAGTAACGATCCTTATAAACTTCGTTTCCTTTCTTGTCAATATGAAACCAACCATTTTTGTCTTTTGCTGTTGCAAAGTTTTTGTGAAAAATACCCAAGTCAAGAAAAGATTTGTCATTGATGAAATTTCCTTTGTTGTCAATGTGTCTGTAAAAACCGTCTTGAGATTTTACACAAGCAATTCCGTCTTTGAAGTCGCCTGCATAAACGTAATTTTGTTTATAAATTCGTTTTCCGTTTAAGTCAATATGAAAATATTGGTTATCTTCGTTGCGAACGCTACAAATATTTTCTTGGTAATTTCCTGTCCACGAATAAAAAGCTGAATAAACCTTATCGCCTTTTTCATTGATGTGAAACCAATGGTTGTTGTCAATAACAGCAGCACGATTGCAGTAAAAGCCGAATGTCCGTGAATAGCGATTTGGATATAGTTCGTTTCCGTTGCTGTCTATGTGATATGCTCCCGAATTATCTAAAACAGGTGCAAGGCCGGGCGAATGAAATTTCATTACTTCAATAAAAGTCTTGCCGAAAATCGGTTTTCCGTCAAACAAAAAATAAGTGTTGTCGTCTGAAACTTGTATATCTTTCCAATTCATTTTTTGAAAATTAAAATGGTTTGTAATTCGTTTAATTTGGTTTCGCTATCAAAGTAAAACCTTACATTTTCGCAAAGCGAAATATATTGATTTGATGTTCTTTCGTAACTATTGCACATTGCAGCCATATTGAGCGAAAGTAAAGACAAATCAATTTTAATTTTGTCCGTACAATTTTCGATAATGTATAAAATTCCATTTTTTGGTAATGCTTCAAAGCAATTTAGCAAAATGATGTTTGCTTTTTCATTATTCCAGTCGTGAAGAACTCTTGAAAGGATAATTGCTTCTGATTGATTTGGAATTTTGTTAAAGAAATTTCCGCTTATTTTTTTGATATTTGAAACGGTTACATTTTCAACGACTTTTTCTAAGTCAAACAAAACGCAATCTAAGTTTGGATTTTTCTTTTTGATGTTTTCTAACACTGCTCCGTAACCTCCGCCTACATCCATTACAGATTTGTGTTTGCTGAAATCAATCACATCAGGCAATGTTTTGTAATCGTCTTTTGCATATTGATACATTGCTTTGTGGTAAGCATTAAGTTTTTCAGGGTTATCATTTAGGTAATCAAAAAATGGTTTCTTGAATATTTCTTCAAAAGAACTATTGCCTGTTTTAATTGAAAAATCCAATTTCTGCCAAGCGGTCAAATGTTCTGCACTCCAATTCAAACAAGCGTATTTTAAACTTTCAGGATTGTTTTCTGTAAGAAGCTCCGACAAATAATTGACCTTGTATAAATCAGAGTTTTTCTCTAAATAACCGACATTGTGCAAAGCATTAAGCAACGACAATAGATTATCTTCATTCAATGAAAGTTCGTTTGCTAATTGCTTTGCCGTTTTAGCTACTTGTAAATTGTCAAACAAGTTGAGTTTACAAGCTGCACTAACAGCCATATATTTCCAATGTTCCGTAAAAAAGGATTTGAGTTGATTTTTAGTTTCCATTCAGCAATTTGTTTTTGAGTTGTTCAACTTGTGTTTGCTGTAAACCGCAATCAATCAAATACGGCACAATTCCGCCCTTTTGCTCAATTATATTTAAAAGTATTTGCAAATGCTTTAAATCAACGTCCATTTCGCTTGCCAAATAATCGTTATTAATGCTCTGTAAATTTGCATTTGAAAGTAAATGAAATAAAGTTATTACAAAACCTGTTCGGTCTTTACCTGCAAAACAGTGAATACAAATTGAATTTTTGCTATTAGCAATAATTGTTTCAATTATTTTTTTCAAACTTGGTTTACAATCTAATGCAAAGAATTTATATGCAATTTCAGTATTTGTTCCTGTATTGTATAAATTTTTAAAATCAATACTTTGTTTCCAAGGATCTAAAGGGATGTGAACAATGTTAAATTTTGATTTCAAATTTTCGGAATAACTATTTTCTTCAATTTCTTTGTCTGCTCTTAAATCAATGATTGTTTTAATGTTATGTTTTTGAAGCATATCAATTAAAATGTTTTCTTCTTTGACTAAGGAAAGTGCTGAACTACGAAAGATAAAGCCGTTTTTGATTTTTTGATTAAATTTTGAAATATCCCTAAAATTCCAAAAGAAATCACGTTTGTAGATGATTTCAAGAAAGTTAATTATATCATTTGTTTGAAGTTGAAGTATAAATTTTGAATTAGCAATTTCTAAATATTTTTCAAACAAATCAAGTAATTTTCGTTTATGCCAATTTGCTTGACGTAAATCCATTGTTCCCAATTTTTCAATTTCTAAGTTTTGTTTGTAACTTATTGATGTTAAAAAATTATTTGGCATATAATCGTTTTCAGTATTTCCTTCGCAAAAATAAATAAGTCGGATAACTGCATTCAAAGCGTGTGAATATAAAACATTGAATTTATATCCGTCGCTCTTAAAATGATTATATGAACAGGCTTCAAAACGATTTTGAAATTCTGTTATTAAATAACTTATTTTGTAAATGAACTCTTTGTCAAAATTTTTCTGTTTTAAAAGAGTAATTTCATTCAAATACTCTAAAATAGAATTTGATTTATCAAAAATTATAGTTTTCTCTGGAAATTTAATTTCAGAACCAAGAAAATATTTATCAACTTCTGTTTTTGAATAGCAAACAAATATCTCAGTAATAATATAAAAATCAGAAAAATAAAAACACCATTTGTTTTTCTCAGACAAAAATAACATATATTTTAATTCGTCTTGGAATTCTTTTTTTAGTGTTTTTACAAAAATGCTATTGTCAAAATTTTTCGTAACAATTATTTGATACTCAATATCGCTATTAGGTTTAGGATTTCCTCGCCCAAAACTTCCTATAAGTAAAACAGTTTCAATTGTTTCTATTTTTGCTAAAAAAATATTCAATTTTTTTATTATATTTAATTGTATCATAGCTTAATTGTGTTCATAAAAATACTTCCAAATTTGATTTTTATAATATTTATCCCAGTGGAAATAATGAGAATAAGTACAACCGCAAAAATGACCACCACAAAATTTATCAATAATATTGTTTATTGGCTTTTCAATATATTCATTTGCATTTGATTGAAATATTTCATTTTGAGGAATTATTTCAATTTTTTTCCCACTTTCAAAGAACGTTATGACTATATACCCCTGCTCTGTATGAAAATAATCAGTAAATGTTTTAATATCAGGAATTTTAAAATTGTAATTTGGCGGATACCCTAATATTCCTGCATTTAGTCCTTGCATTCTACTAAAATTTACTTCCCCATAATTTGTTCCGTTCCAGTCAGAGTTGATAAGTAGGTTTTCTGAATTATACCAAAATCTAATTATTTCTGGTATTTTCCACAATATCAGGTCATTATCTAAAAGTAATTCATATTTATTTATATTTGTTCTAATCGGTATATACTTCCAAAAAGAGTTCTTTTGAGAAATATCCGACCAATCTTTATTTTCGACAAATTTTATTTCTATTTCATTTTGCAGCAACAACTTAATTCTATCAATTGAGTATTGAGATAAATTGTTCACATACAAAATAAAATTTGCTTTTTAAATATTTTCTTTGCAAACAAAATACTGCAATAAAGCATATCGTATGCTTGCAAAGAAGTTGTTCTTACTTTATTTTCACCCAAAGTCCACCGTATTATTAAATCTGGAAAATCATTCATTAGGCTTTCTCATATTACAAGTTTTACATAAAGTTTTTTGTTTGTAATTTTTTACTAAATCAATGTAAATCGGACTATTTAAGACTTCTGAAATTGTTTGATTTTGAATGTTTCCAAAATGTCCTAATGTTTTTCGTAAATTATCGGGGGCGCAACAAGGCGAAATTTCTCCGGTTGCCGAAATCCATAATTCACGATTTAAAAACGGACATTCGTAATTTTCAGGTATTTCTTTATTTTCATTGAGTTGCAATGAAAAAAAGTTTTCTAAAATTACTTTTCTACCATTTTTTCGTTTGTATTTTTCTGCCGAATTGTTGGCAATTTCAACTATCTTATTCCATTTATTTATTGTTTTTTCTGAATTTTTAAACGATAATTCTTCCAATTCTTTGTAATGTGTCCAAACGTGATGTCCTTTTATTCTGTCAATATCCAAATCGGCGGCTAATTGAATTATATCACTGATTTCGTGCATATTACTTTGTAAATAGGTCAGTTGAAAACTCAATGTGCAATAAAGTCCACTTTTCTCAAAAATTGAATTTCGTTTTTTTGAAAATGTATTAATGTTTTCGATTTGTTTCTCGAAATTCAAACCTTGCATAATGTTTTCGGCTGTTTGTTTTGTTGCTCCGTTTACCGAAAATTTGATGTCTTTTGTAACAGGAATTATCAGATTTGCCCATTCTTCTGCCGTTTTTCGCGGGCAAGTTCCGTTTGTTGTCAAATTGAGTTTGATGTTGTATTTTTTGCACAATTCCAAAAATGTTTCAAAATGTACGTAAAGCAATGGTTCGCCCATTGTGGACGGTATCATTTCCGTAACACCGATTTTTTTGGCTTGCTCAAAAATGGGTTCTAACCATTCTTTTGGCATTCTGCGATGTTTACCGCCTAACTTCTCTTTTATGTAGGTTGAAAATGAACTGTGTTCTTCACACATTATGCAACTCAAATTACAATCTTCGGGATTTGTGTCAAGCGTTACACGCCATAGTTTGTGAACAAATTTACTGTAAACTTTTTCTAATTCTATACAATGGTCTTGAATGTTTGGAACGTTTCCGTCTGCGGAATACAAATACCCTTTTTCGCCTAACACTTTCATTTTGTCAGGATTTGAAACAGCAAATTTCATTTGTTCTGCTAACGAATTTGCGTTGCGGTGTTCAAACAAAAGTCCGTTTACATTATGCTGAACATATTCTTTCATACCACCAAAATCGGCAGTAATAACCGGAATTTTACACGCTTGGGCTTCGTGAATAACCAAAGGCGAATTTTCGCCCCAAATGCTCGGAACTACAATGCAATCAACTTTTGAAAAAACATCGTTCGCCAAATTATGATTGATGTATTCGCCCGAAAATTCAATTTTGTTTTTTGATGTTTCGGCTAATGCTTTTAAAGCATTTGTGCTTTGTCCGTTTGCTCTGCCGAAAATTTTAAGCGTTGCAGGTTCTTCAATCTGCTTAAATGCTTCAATCAGGATGTTTATTCCTTTTGCTGGGATGTGAGTTCCGATATAACCAAAAGTGTAATTTGTTTTCTTTTTGGATTTTTCGGTTTGTGTTAAATATTCCGTTGGAAAACCGTAATCTAAGTAAATGACTTTGTCTTCCGGAACACCAAAGTCATTGATAAATCTATCACGCAAATAATTTGAAGGTGCGATAAATAAATCCACTTTGTTTATGATTGCTTTTGTTTCAATCATTCTTTGGTGTATCCAATTGCTCCAATTTTCAATTTCTGTGTTTTCGTTTTCTTCTCGTCCGCTGAAATAAACTTTGTAACAATCAGTCGCACATTTTTTGTCGTCTTGTTTTTCGCATAATTGAAAATTATTTTCATTTCCAATACTTCGGGTTAAAAACTGTCCACGTGGACACATTAGCCAAAAGTCATGAAGTGTAAAAACAATCGGGATTTTGAGTTTATTCAGTTCGTCAATTAAACCCGTTGAAAGATGATTTAGGTGTCCAATGTGAGCAATGTCGGGTTTAATTTTTTTTACTAATTCAGCAAAGTTGTCATCCATTTGTTTATGGCGATAACCGTCTTTACCTTGCGGATTGTTTACAAAGTAAAGCGTTAAGTTGTCGTTTATTTTCTGTTTCCGAATGCTAAAACAAGGAGAGTATGGATTTTCATTCCGTGTAAAAACAGAAACTTTATGGTGCTTTGAAAGTTCGTTACAGATTGATTGGCTGTAAACTTCTGAACCTGCATTATAATTTGGCGGATAGCCGTGAATGATTTTTAAAATGTGCATTTTACTTGATTTTTAATTAATTTAAGAAGCGTGCTTCGCCCGCTTGCAGAATGCACAGCTATCTCTTACCTTTTTTGGTTCGGATTAAGCTGTTTTCCACGATTCCCTTGATTTTTGTCACAGGTCGTGTTGCTGCCCTTAGAGCCTTTGTTGGGATTTTTAATGTCAGCCTGATGATTTGCTTTTTTAGCCATTATCACAACAGTTTATTGTTACGCCTGCTCTTAAATTGCTTTTCGGCTTCCGCACTGTCAGTTTTGAATGGACTCCAGTATAACCATTTTATTTTCACCTTTATCGGTTTGCAGTGTCTTTTTTACGCTTACCTGTAACGGCTGAGGCTATATGCAGTAAGGGATTGCGGGCTACTTTATTGTCCATCGAGACCGAAGTTTGAGCGAGGCAGAATGCTTGAATTACCACTTAAACCCCAATGTTTTATACCGCTTGT
>DYLN01000105.1 GCA_020722085.1 Melioribacter roseus | reverse complement strand
CTAACTTGCTGTTCGATTATTTCAAGATATTTCTATTTATCGAATTCGCGTTAATTAAACAAGAATCTCATTTTAACATGAAGATATAATAGAATTTAAAAAACAGGAAATACATATGTCTCAATTATTATTAGGTGCCCATATGTCTGTAGCTGGAGGATTTGATAAAGCAGTTTTAGCCGGAGCATCAATAGGATGTTCAACAATACAAATATTTACCAAAAGTAATCGTCAATGGTCGGCTAAAAAACTATCTGATTCCGAAATTGATATATATAAGAAAACACTTAATAAAACTGCAATAAATCCTATAATAGCTCACACTGCCTATCTCATTAATATTGGCTCTCCCAACAAAGACATAGAAAAAAAATCAATAGCATCACTAGCAGAAGAAATTGAACGCTGTAATCAACTTAGTATTCCATACCTTGTATTACACCCCGGATCATATATAAATGGCAATAAACATGATTGTCTGGAAAGGATCATTGAAAATCTTAATACTGTAATTCAAAAAAAAGATACAACTCTGATTCTTTTAGAACTTATGGCAGGACAAGGTTCTACAGTATGTTCTACATTTGAAGAACTTGAATATATATACAAGCGTATAGACAATAAAAAACAGGTTGGAATATGTTTCGATACATGTCATGCTTGGGCTGCAGGATATGATTTCAGTACCACACACACATACGAAAGCATGTGGCGCCATTTTGATGAAATAATAGGCCTTAAAAACCTTAAAGTAATTCACGTCAATGACTCCAAAAACACAAGAGGATCTCATCTCGATCGGCATGAAACAATAGGAAAGGGCACCATAGGTTTAGAAGCTTTTAAAATGATAATGAATGATATGAATTTATTTGATATTCCAAAAATTCTTGAAACCCCCAAAAATAGTCTCGAAGATGATATATATAATATGAATGTGCTCAAAAATCTTTTAACAGCAACAACACTCAATATTTTGGAACAAAAAAAATAAAGTAATAGATTGGCATAATTATACAACTAAGAAGACACTCAGAAGTATAAAAGCCAACTCTATTACCTTATTAAGCAGTGTCTCCAACCATGTATTACAAGGAGGAGGTCATATACAATTTCAATCACAGATAACAGTGTGATACTAGAATAAAAAAAAACAACAACCAATCATAGATCTTTTTATAAAGCAACAACAAAAACCTTAATATATAGATCTTTTTATAAAAGTTTTTAGCTTTTTTACTAAAAATATTATTTTGCAACAAAATCTATCTATACTGGAAGAGTACAAGAAAGGCGCTTTGATAAGAAATAAAACCATATAACTAAAAATATTAGTCCCAATAATGCAACAAGTATCGAATTAAAATATCCTATAGCATACATATAAGCTATTGTTCCAGTAACAAAACTCATGGCTGTTACATACAGTAAAATCCCTTTTTTAGACCACCCATTATTTCTCAAAAGAATAGAAAAATGGTGTGGACTCGCCTTATAAAAAGGAATTCCTTTGGCTGTACGTATAACTATTAATGTTATAATTTCAAGTAAAGGAATTGCGAGTAAAATAACGGGAATACTATATTGAACAAATCCTTGGTTTTGCAAACCAAGTTGGAAAGATAAAACTCCGAGTAAACCTCCAATAAACAAAGAACCGGTATCTCCTAAGTAAATTGTAGCCGGTGGTTTATTGTACACCAAAAAGCCTAATACAGCTCCAATAAAGACTGCGCTCAACGGTAATAAAAAGAGATTTATATGTACATGGCACATGAAAGAATTAAGTTCAACAAACATAAATCCAAACGCAGAGCATGCAGCAACAGAACTAGCCAGCCCATCCATAACGTCAATCAAATTAAACGCATTAATAATAGTTAAGAACCACAAAGCAGAAAGGATAATTCCCATAATGCTATTATTAAAAGACCACCCACCCATTAAAAACATCACAACGGCAAGCAATTGACCTAAAAACTTTTGTCCGGGAGATAGCACTAGCAGATCATCAATGAGTCCTACAAGAACAAGAGTTGTGCAACCAGCTAATAAATATATAGCCTGAGAATAATAAAAAGAAGCACATATAAGAGGGATTAAACAAACCAAATAAACAGCTACTCCTCCTAAATAAGGAGTAGGCTGTTTATGTTTTTTTACAGAACCATCAGGAATATCAAGAATCTTAAAATGCCAAGCAATTTTACGCATTACAGGAACAATAATAAATGCAAGTACAAAGGAGCTTAACAATGCAACAAGCAGTGAGCATCCAGTATGAACTAATATATAATATTCAAAGCAATTCATTACTTTCATCGCTTTTTTTATGTATCAGCAGGTACCTCAATATAACAATCAATGCGATCATCTACTTCAAAATCTTCAAAACCTTCAACAATAAATCCGCATTCAAAACCGGCATGAACCTCTTTAACCGTCTTACGTTCACGTTGAAGGCTTTTTATTGCCCCGGAGCCAATTTCTTTATTGCGACGATAAACTATAACTGTGCCGTCCTTGGAAAAACGACCCTCAGTAACATAGCAACCTGCAACAACACCAACATTTTTAATAGCAAAAACTTGACGAACAATAGCCTGTCCTATTTTGGTCTTTACCATTACAACTTCTTTTTTCCCTTTTATGCGTTCTTCAAGGTTTTCAAGAAGTTTATAAATAATATCGAACACATCAATGGTAACTCCAGTATTTCTTGCAAGTAAGGCTGCCTTCGACTCCGGTTTTACATGCAATGTAACAATGGATGCACCTACAGATCCTGCAAGAGCAACATCACTTTCACTAACCGGACCAACACCCGCGTATATTATATTTAAATCTTTACCAACTTTTCTTGCTATTTTTTCTATAGATTCAAGCAAGGCTTCTTTAGTTGAAATCGTATCTGTTTTAATTATCAAATTAAGGGCCCCTTCGGTTACAACCTTTTGAGAGCCTACCCGACGGTCTTCAAGAGTATCTTTGAACTTCTTATATTCACTATAAGAAACAACCTTGAAAAGATTGCCAACTTCCGGCAAATCAGAAAATCCGGCAATTTGAACAGGGACTGCAGGACCAACCTTATTGATACGCTTTCCTTGATAATTTGCAATAGACGTAACTTTGCCTACAGTGTTTCCCGCAATAAAATAATCCCCTATCGCAACAGTACCTTGTTTACATAAAATTGTGGCAATTGGCCCACGTCCTTTTTCAAGCTTTGATTCTAAAATATATCCTATACCGGATCGAGAAGCATCAGCTTTTAATTCCATAAGCCCTGCCTGCAAGCTGATCATTTCAAGTAATTGATCAACTCCCATACCGGTTTTTGCTGATATTGGCAAGCAAATGATATCGCCACCCCATTCTTCGACCAACAAACCATATTGCGAAAGCTGCTGTCTGATTACATTTATACGCGATGGATCAACTTTGTCCATCTTATTCACAGCAACAACAATAGGTAATTTAGTTTCTTGTGCAAACTTAATTGCTTCTACCGTCTGAGGCATAATTCCGTCATCAGCGGCAACAATCAAGATGGCTATATCAGCAACACTCATTCCACGACCGCGCATTTTCGAAAAAGCTTCATGGCCAGGTGTATCTAGAAATATAATATTACCTTGTGAGGTCTTGACCTCGTAGGCTCCTAAGTGTTGTGTAATGCCACCTTTTTCGCGCGCGGCAACTTTAGTGTGACGAATATAATCAAGTAACGATGTCTTTCCATGATCGACATGTCCTACAACAACCACAACAGGTGGACGAGAGGTTAACTTTCCCTCGCCAACTGCTATATCTTGTAGTAACTGGTGTGTTTCGGCTTTTTTAATAGTCTTCAACTTATAATGGTCTACGAGCCGTGTAACAATATCCTCAGTCAAAACCTGATTTTTAGTGGCAACTATACCTATACGAAGTAATGTCAAAATTACTTCACTTGAAGGTTTTTGAATTTTAGCAGCAAAGTCAGAAAGAACCATAGGTTCGATTGTTATGCCTTCAGAACTCGCATGTTTTTTTTCTGATTCAATATCAGTTTTCCTCTCAGTCTTGGAAACAACTTGTTTGTTTTTTTCAGCTTTATTTGCTAGTGATTGTATAGTTTTTTGCGTTTGAGATTCAATGGTAGACTCTTTTCCCTTTTGGATTTTAGGCTCGAATTCATTATTTTCTTTTGTTACTGTTTTTTCTTTTTTGGGATGCTTTTCCATTGCTGTTTGCTCTTTATTTGAAAACTTATTCTTTAAAAATTCAAGTTCTTTTTCAGAAAGCATTGACATATGACTTGATATATCGAATCCTGCCTCTTTTAGAGCTGCCAGTAAATCTTTTGCAGCAACTCCACATATCCTAGAAAACTCATACACGCGCATTGTTTCCATGCCCCACTCATGTTTCGTAGGTTAACCAGTGCAGGATTGTTAACCGTTAGATTCAGCTGACTCATAATTGTCAAAGTCAAAGTTGTTGTCGCTTTCTTTTTCTGTTTTATCCTGCTGTTTGTTATTATCCGGTTGAACCAAATGAATATCAATACCAACAAGTTTGGAGGCTAAGGCAATATTTTGACCCATTTTTCCAATGGCAAGCGATCGCTGATCTTCATCCACCCAAACATTTGCATTTCTAGCATCAGTCAATTCAACTCGATTTATTTGAGCAGGTTTTAATGCATGAGTTATCAAAGTCTCGAGAGAATCGCTCCATGCTATAACATCTATTTTTTCACCATCAATTTCTTTCAAGATCGGCTTTATACGGACACCCCCAACACCTACACATGTACCGACAGGATCAATATTTTTATCATGGGAGATTACCGCTACTTTTGATTTATATCCAGGAGTTCTTACAATCTTTTTAACTTCGACAAGACGTTCAAATACTTCCGGTATTTCAAGTTCAAAAAGTTTCATGAGAAATTCAGGAGAAACTCTATCAAGAATAAGCTGATTTTCATTGCGAGGTTCAGGAAGAACTTCCTTTAACAGAGCCCTGATAGGATACCCTACAATGCACTTGTCACCCGGTATAGTTAATGATTTTGGCAAGAAAGCCATATTGTCTCTTAACTTAACTACAATACCTGCGCGCTCACATTTGTGGATTACGCCATTAACAATTGTGCCTTCTTTATCCTTGAATGCATTAAAGATAGCATCAGACTCAATCTTTCTTATGCGGTTAGCTATCGTTTGCTTAGCTCTAAGTATTTCTACTCGCCCTATGGAGCCTTCAAATGGAAGCCATAACAGATCGCCCAAAACGGCCTCTTTTTCAATGAAACGAGCTTTTTTTAAGCTAATTTCAGTTTCATCATTTTCTACGTTGGCAACAACCTTTTTTTGAATTTTAACACTAAGGTCGTCATTTTTTTGATCGTATTCGACTTTTAATAGTGCTCCCGGATGCTTTTTCTGAAAAGCCGCCAAAACCCCTTCGCAAATTACTGAACGAAGAGTATCACGATCAAGGCCTCTTTCTTCAACAAGCTCATCTATAACATTTGAAAGTTTCACAGTATCCTTTGTCTACACAACTACTACCATAGTACTACGGGTAGGTTTGAGAAATTTATAGCATCCATATTTTTTGCATGTACACCAATATAGGTTCATTGTAGTTTAAATTACCTTAAGACGCAAGAGGAATTTTGCCTTGAGGGCTCACAACAACTCTTATATTTATAAATATATATATATTATATTATTATTGGGAATTGCAAAGGTGGTGGATAACTTTGGTTCAAGAGCTTGAAAAGTACCTATAATTCAATATTTTTTAGAAACTTAGGGTGGTGGATAAGTGGTGGATAAGTGGTGGATAACTTTGGTGAATTATTCGAAACGACTTATTGAATCGATGTATAGGTGGTGGATAAATTCTAAAGTGCCGTTTGGTTCGTTTTTTTACTGAGGTTTAAATTTTTTAAGTAAAAAGTTATCCACCACTTATCCACCACTTATCCACCACTTATCCACCACTTATCCACCACCCTATTTTGTATCGTCTAAAGATTGAGTTATTTCAGCTATGAGTGAAAAATCGTCGGCAAATTTAGATAATTCCTTTGGATTTCTTAAAATATAGGCAGGATGATAGGTTGGGATGGTGAGGATGTTATTATAACGTAATTGTTGTCCTCGCAATTGGGTTATTTTTACCGGCTTTTGAAGCAATCCCTGGATTGCAGTTGCACCAAGGGTGCAAATAATCGAGGGTCTAATGATTTTTATTTGATTGTCTAAAAGTAAATTTTTACAAATATTCATTTCATCCGGAAGTGGTTGACGATTATTTGGTGGTCTACACTTAACAATATTTGTAATAAATATTTCTGAGCGATTGATATTAACTGCCTCTAAAATTTTATTTAAAAGTTGACCTGATCTTCCTACAAAAGGAAGTCCCTGAATATCTTCATCCCTTCCGGGACCTTCACCTATAATCATAAGGTGTGCGTCAGGATTGCCTTGTCCAAAAACTACATGAGTTCTTCCGAGCTTTGCCAGTGGGCATTTCTGACAATGGGTATATGGTGTGTATAAATTTTCCAAGAGCATTTGTTTATAAGTTTTTTGATTCATAAGCAAATCCTAAATTTAGTGGTATTTAAATGTAGTGTATTTAAAGTGTATTTAATATACAGTCAATAAAAAGGATTGCCTATGTTAATGTGTTAATGGAACCGTTTTTCCGAGCAATGTTCCCCAGGCATTATTGGATGCAAAAACTGTCCTTGGATATGATGGATGAATTCTTTGTTCCGGGAAGTAAATAGATATTCCTCTAGCTTGTGCTAGGTTTTTTCCTGTGACATTTTCAATGATAAGTTTTTCTATAATGTTTTTACCTTCCTCAAGTTTGATATTAAGCAAGTGTTTTAATCTGTTGCCTTCTTGCTCATTGTTGCAGATAAATAAAGGGATATTAGTTTGTAGGTTTCGGTAAAAATGGTGTAAATCGATATATTGTGGTGTATCAAAGTGGGTACACAAGCGGCGGTTTTTGCTGGTTGCAATTGCCTTTTTTACGCTATTATTTTTTTGTATTTCTAAGCATGATACAAGAATATTAGCAACCGTGTTGATATTGTTTTCCAGATCTTCAATATAATCTAAATTAATTGCTGATAGAGTATAATCATTTGTGTGAGGTCCGTATGTTTTTTCATAAACTTTGACAATGTGCCTTGAAAAACTTAGAGGGTCCATAGACCCTTGTATGAAGGGATTGAGTATACTTTGGTAATTCCAGCCTGCTCCTAATTCGACCTCTTGGGAGCCAACCATAATGTGTCCGAAATCTTTGATAATTGTCGCTACTTCGAGCATCGACATGAGGCATGAGTCAAATCCTATAATATCGATCTTTTTACCGCCCATAACATCATGTTTTATAACCGATAAAGCATACATAAGTTTTTGATTTGTAAGATAATGTCCTGTTGTGTCATCCCAGCAAATACCGCGGAGTAAGAAATATCCTGTTGCATTATTATCAGGTGAGCAAACAAGATCAAGATAATCAATGGAGCGATCAAGTTCTAATTTGCGCGTTTCAGGGTTATAAAAGAAAAGGTTAGTTGCCTGTATTCTTTTATTGCCGAGAGGATCAACAATACCTGTACCATGATCCCAAAAAACAAGCATATAATGCTTTGCAGGAAATGTTTCTACAGCAAAGGACATAAATTGTATGAGTGATTCAGGATTGCCGCTATCAAGCATTTGGTTGTCTGTGTTAAATTGCAATACTTTATCTTTTTCTACATAAAAGTGTGAGCATATTTTTTTGTTGTTAGACTTAATATCAAGGTGGGCAACAATATTTATCGAGTTAGTTGATCCTATAGCAGACATTTGACGTATATTACGAATTGCGTAATGTGCAAGATCATTATCTGCGGCCATATAGAGAGCTAATGTGAAGTCTTTTTTTTCGCGTGGTTTAAAGTCTGATGTTTTTGGTATTCGTGTTATAGGTATTGAGTCCAGAGAGATATTGTCATCATACATATCTTTAATAAATGTCGAGTATTGATCGCTATGTTCGGATATATTTTCTTGGCTTGCACACACGAAAGAGACGATGAAAAACAGCAAAAGAAAAATACTGCGTAATAAGGCGTTCTTTTTTATGGACTTCAACATACCTACTCCTTTTGTTTTTTGTCATTACTCTTAGGCTACAGGCTCTGACAAAAGCTAAGCAATAATTAATTACTAAGTACAATTTTGCATACGTATTTCATTAAACCAGGCAAGCGCGTAAGTTATGCCAAAGCTTAATTGAAAATCCAGTGAAAATAAGACGAGTGGATTTGATAAAAGTGTAATGCATGTTACACATGAGAGTGTAGGTATAGTATATGTTTTTATATTTAATATATGTGTACTTTTTATCAGTATAAATGTGTATAAAGCTCTACTGAATGGAATGCTTGGCCAAGAAAGAAGGTTATACAAAAGTACCAATAAAAGCATACATAGTTGACGGATGATCCATGGTAATGGTATATAACTCAAAATAAACATCCAAATTGAGACAAAAATTAATAAATGAAGTCCAGATCGCGCAATGTAATGAAGAATACCCCAATAATTGAGGTGTTTTTTAAGATAGACTACTTTCTTTTTTGCTGAGGGATCACCTAAAAATATTGATGAAAAAGCGCAATAAGTTTCATTGGTTAATGTAGAACGAAATATTGATGAAAAAGCGCAATAAGTTTCATTGGTTAATGTAGAACGAAATGATGTATTAAGATTATGTATATATGCTGTTATGGTCCGACTTATTGAGTAGCGCGGATGATATGTAACCTCAATGTGAGATTTGAGTGCTGAAACAGATGTTGTTATATGGTTTTTTAATAAATATGAGAGATAGTTTTTATTTTTAGGTGTTTTAAAGTGTACGTTTTTTATGAGAATGGTATCTCCTACGCTGATGTTTTCTGTTGAGGGGATATATATCAGGAGATGTATATCACGAAAATATTTAACAGATAAATTTTCAGGTGATTGTATTGTTTTAAGCGTACAAATACATGAATATCCCATATACGCTTTTTGAGAAGGTGTTATAGAATTAATTTTTACGGTGATATCATATTTTTTATTATTTGTTGCGTTGCAAAATTCTGTCTGACTTGTTGTTATATGTGAATATGTACCACTGCCCAACAAGAAAGCGGCGCCATAAAATACAATAAAAATTGGTGAACACGCATATAATCGTTTATTAAAAAAAATCGCGCCAACACATAACGTGGTGATAAAAATATAAAAATAGCAGGTATGATCTGTACGTTGCCACCATATGCCTGTTATAAGTGCTAATGTAAAACAAAAAATAGGATATACAGGAGTTGCTATAAAAATGTGACGCAAATTCATTGACAACCTATGAAATAAATTTATGGATGTTGCTGTTTAATATACACAATATTTACTGATTTTAAAAGTCTGTTTGGCCATCATGTTGTACACGTGGAATTTCAGAAACTTGAATCATATGCATAGATACTATATGTTGAAGATGTTTAAATAGTATTGAAAAAAAAGAAAGAGTTTTATATGAAAAATCCCTTCAAGCGTGGAGCGGCTTGTTCAATTTTAGAGATACGTTCAATAGATTCAGTATTAGATCATATACAAGGCAAGGATTCATTAGTTATTTTTGACATCGATAATACACTTGTTCATACAGAACAAGAGATAGGTAGTGATGCATGGGCTTATTGGATGGTACAGCAGAAATTAAAACAAGGAATGTTACCATCACAAGCAATAAACTACATGTTTGATTTGTTTGGCTATGTACATGACCATATTGAAGTTTTTCCGGTCGAAGAACAAACGGTACATGTGTTACATACTCTCAAGGAACGAGATATTCCTACAATTTGTTTAACAGGACGGCCAAGTCGTATGATCGATAGAACACTAGAGCAATTGAAAAATGCCGGTTGTGAACTGAATTCCCCGGAACGATTTACTAAACCTATATCATTTATCATAAAACAGCAGGTTGAATTATCACAAGGAGTTATCTGTGGAGGTATTCATGATAAGGGGGATGTACTTTCAATGCTCGTTGATACGTTATCTTATCGTTTACCTGAAAAGGTTATTTTTATTGACGATAAAAAATCATGTGTTGAATCTATAGCTAAAGCATGTTCCGATCACAGCGCTGCATATACAGGTCTAAGATACGGTTTTTTGGATGACAAATCCTCAAAATTTGATCCTAAAAAAGCTGAAGAACAGTTGTCTGAATTACTTAAATTATACACGTTTACAAAAAGTTAGAGTTAAAGGCTAGTTATTATCATATTCTTTTATGATATAATTTGTTCGAGACTATACGATGTTTTAATTGAACCTAAGTTGTGACCTTTGAAATTTACAAAAAAGTAAAACTCCCATAGCATAAT
>DYLN01000277.1 GCA_020722085.1 Melioribacter roseus | reverse complement strand
ATTATTGCCGAAGATTGCCGAAGATTGCCGAAGATTGCCGAAGATTATATTTTCTTGCAGCAGTATTACCTTCGGCAAAAATTACACCTTTCTTTACCAAATCATTTAAATCATATCTTGCTTGTCTCTCGCTTATACCTGCAAGTTCGGAAAGCGTTTTTGTCGTTATGTAGTCATGATTAGCCAAATATTCTAAAACCCAATTCTGTCTTTCATTTAACTTCCTCCCAAATTCACTTTGTTCCACTTTACTCATATCTGCCCCATATAGTGTAACTATTACTGAATTCCCAACTTCTCTGAATAAAGGCAATTCCGGCTTTAGAGGATGATTTTTTACAGAATTTAAAACCCTGTCAATTCCATCACCTATTGACTCAATATATTTTACTTTACTCATCACATCCACAAGAATAGGATTCCTGGAACATTGCACATCTACGATATTTTCAGGCGTTATTCCGGGTGGAAACCCGCCGGGACTATGATATTCTATCCTATTTTTAAACATCTTAATAATGATTCTGCTGCCTGCGATGGAATAATCTCTGTGAGCAGCTGTATTTACAATTAACTCTCTGATAGCAAATAGCGGATACTGTGGAATTTCTTCTCTCCGTATCTGCCCGGGGATTAGCATAGATGCTACCTGAATATGCTCCCTGATATATTTGTCCGTCTTGTCTATCAGATCAAAAAGATTACCGTAAAAGTCCATTATGTCCATGTATCTATCAGATATCTCATCTCCCGCGTATCTTATAACAGTTATTTTGTTATTCAAAATAAATTTGTGTGGTTCTTTTCCAAACAAAAGTGCTCCGGAATTTTTCACAGCATCATTTTTCAAACATTTAAAATTTTCCAGCAACTTCTTATCCTCTGTCAATATTTCTTTTCCGGATAAATATCTGTAAAGTGATTTAAACCAACCGACTTTTTCCCAATCAATGTCATCTAAAGACGCATCTTGACATACCTGAGAGTCCCAGATGAATTCTTTTCCTTCAGAAAAAATCCTTCTTATTTCATTTACATCCATTTTCGGGTTTGTCTTCCCTACCCTTTTAAATGCCACAGGAATTTTATTTATCGTTGCAAATACAGTTATCGGATTTTTATTTACTTTAATAACCAGAACCGACTTTCCTTCAACATCCTTTACTTCAATAGAGGGAAATATTACAGGATCGGTATTTTGCCTGATTTCATTACTTAAATCCTCAATTTCCTTTCCCTTAACCACAATTCCAACAACATCCTTTACGGTGCCATTCCTGTTCTCCTCTATTCCAACAAAGATAGTCCCTCCTTTGGAATTCGCAAACGCTGAAATTGTTTCAAGGATTTCCTTTCTCTCTGCTAATGATTTTTTAAATTCAATCTCTTCTGATTCTCCTTTTTTAATAAGTTCGTTAACATCCATGCTATTTTGATATTATAGTAAATCCATTAAATTTTATCTTAAATAATTTTTGCAGGCAGTGTCGGAGTTTTGAAAAATTTGGCTTATATTGATTATCCGATTTCACTTCCTTCTTTTGCCTTTTTATCAACCGTAAGCAGCTT
>DYLN01000276.1 GCA_020722085.1 Melioribacter roseus | reverse complement strand
CTATAGTTTTGAGTTTCGGGGGGCGATGGAAATTAAATTTTTGTAACATATCAAAAAGTACTTGATTTTTTCAAAAATTTTACTTCAAAAAAGCGGCGTAAGTTATTATTTTTAATGTGTTTATAGGGGGTTTAAACTTCTTGTAAGCGCTTTATTTACAAGTAGTTAGGTTATGATAACGTCGCTTTTGTTCGAAATTGTCCTTTGTTGGATCAATTTTCTCGTCCTCGCCCTGCCGCCTCGCGTCATGGCGACCTATGTCGAATTACTGATCGGAGCCATCGTTTCTGGCTCCGGTCATGTCTCCGATGCACTGTTTGAAGTCGGGCATCAAAAAAATTACTCTACCTATTATTATATGCTCGAACAAGGAAAGTAGCGCTGGCTCGGCGTCACCAGGCAGTTCATTCGGTTAATTACAACATTTTTCCCCCGGGTTGAATGGGTTTTCATTGTCGATGATTTCATTTGCCCACGATCATCAAAATTTGCACCCGCTGCACATTGGCATTATGAACATTCAAAAAAACCTAATCGACCTAAATACATCTGGGGGCAACAATGGGTCGCCCTGGGGCTGTCGTTGACATGGGGGAAAATGTGCGTTTCACTCCCATTGCTGTTACGCCTTCATAAAAAAGTAGGTAACAGCAGTAAAATTACCAGGGCATTGAGTCTCGTAAAACTCGTATTACCATGGTTTAAGAAAACAGGAAAAGAAAATTTCCGCCTGTTGGTCGATGCCTGGTATATGAAAAAAACTTTTATTCTTTATGCACTAAAATTGGGTATCAATGTTGTCGGCCAGGTCCGTAAAGATACTGCCTTGTTTTTACATCCGATTAAGAATAACCAATTACCCAAAAAAAAGGTCCTCATAAAAAATATGGAACAAAACTCACAGCAGATGAGCTTAACAAACTACCGCTTTATAAAGTCAATCTCAATATTTATGGCGGCTGTAAACAAGTTTCTTACCGTGCTACCAGTTGCGTCGCTCGATTTTTAAAAGCTCTACCCGTCATTGCTGTGTGGTGCCGATTGCCAGATCAGAAGAACTGGACTTTAATTCTATCGACTGATTTATCTCTGACACCGGAACAAATAATAAAATTATACGCCCGCCGTTGGAAAATTGAGCCGATGTTTAACGAAATTAAAAATAGTTTTGGCCTGGCCCGAGCCTGGGAGCGAACAAGTCAAACCCTGCATCGATTGGTTTCAATTCTTTGTATTTCATATTCCTTGAATCGTCTCCTATCAGTGTTGGCACAGGCTTCAAAAAATCAAAATTTCGTACCATTAATTCAATGGCGAGTAAACAAACCTTTGACCGCGGGCTTGCTACGAAAAAGTTTGATTTTCTTTTTTCGGCACTTTACCTTTCTCAGCCTGTGGGAGCCAAAGTCCAAAAAATTAATTCTGCCAGGTCAGCTTAAAAATTGAAAAGAATTGACAAATTCTGATCATTTCAATATATTAATAGAGTTAAATGATCCAATTTTGGAAATTTCCCGGCAAAAGGCTGAAATTTCAGGGCCGGCCTACGCCCCGAAATTCAAAACTATAGT
>DYLN01000275.1 GCA_020722085.1 Melioribacter roseus | reverse complement strand
TCCACGCCCGCCCACACGCAGGTAACGCAAACCGTTGGCACGCCCCTTGCAAAATAAGGTATCAATGAAAACCAAAAACATAATCACGGTTTTGCTTCTTGCTATTATTTTGGCTTCTTGTGCGCCAGCGGTTACAGCCATTCTGCCAACAGAAACCGCTATTCCATCGTCTACATTTACGCCCGTTCCGCCTACGCTCACAGTTGTACCAACTTCCACGCCCGAAAATATACAAGCGTCTGTGGACACGCCGTGCAGCGGCTGTCTCACAGTTATACCAACTTCCACGCCCGAAAATATAGCAGACGCAAAAGATTTGTCAAAATGGATTGATGATTATGTTCATGCTTACGGCGGAAAAGTCATGGTTAACAATGTGGAAATGGATTCAAGTCAATTGACCAATGAAGTCAAAGCGAATTCAGATTCATTCTTGCAGGTAAAACAAATTAACGGCAGTAATTTTTCATTTTTTGTGGTCAATGGTGTTCCTCTGGCAATAAGAGAGTCAAACGATAAGCAATGGCAAGAAATGACATTGAAAACTTTAGGAAGGTTAAACAATATTGTTATTGGGGGAATGGTTGAAAAATATCCAAATACGGAAAAAATTTACAGGGAATTTGATGGCGGGCTTATTAACTCAAATATATGGACTACTGGCAAAAATGGCGTTAATGGTGATTTAGACTTTTCTTATGAAAATTTCCAACTTGAATATTCAAAGCAGTTTGGATATTTACCGTCAAATAATATTCTGGATAGTATTTTATGGGGCGCATATTTGCCTAGCGGATTTGATTCTTTTACCAAAGAGCAAGCCATTGCTTGGATGGAAAAATATATTACTTCGATAATGGAAAAACATAAGAACACGATAGGCGCATATATAGTAGTCAATGAAGCAAGTTTTAATGACAACTTAAAGAAAAAAATCGGTTCGGAATATATTAAATTAGCCTTTCAAATTGCACGAAAGGTAAATCCTGACGCCTTTCTTATCTATAATCAAACAGATAATCACGATCCTGAAGGTAAATTTGTTAATGACACGGCGCAGGTAGGCAATGAACTTTATAGCGAAGGACTAATTGACGCTGTTGGAATTCAGGGTCATATGGTCTATGACAATGTAACGGTGCGAATTCCCAAGCAAGAGCAGATAAAACAAATTTTAGATAGGTACAAAGCCCCCTTAGTTTTAACTGAGTTTGATGTTGACCTTTCGTTTTTAAGCGGGACTACTTTAGAAAAACAAATACTTCAAGCAACTATGTACGCTAATTTAACTGGAGCGTGTTTAGATACAAAAAGGTGTGAAAGAATTTATTTTTTTGGAGCGTTTCCCGATAAAAATTCTTGGTTTGTTTTGTCTCAAAACGAACCAAATGCACAAGCAACTTTATGGGATGATAACTCACAAAGAAAAGCCGCTTTTTACGCCATAGTTCAAGTTCTCTATGAGCATGTGCCGTGAAAGTCAAGAGCGTGCCAGTTGTGGTAGGCGGGGTCATCGCTGCTGACCCCGCCCCCACTACAGAACCGTGCGTGCAACCCTTCGGCTTCGCTCAGGGCAT
>DYLN01000274.1 GCA_020722085.1 Melioribacter roseus | reverse complement strand
TAATTCAACTTTCGCAAGTAAAATAACTTGCTGATTTATAACAAAATAACAGCATATTAATTTGGTAAAGTCACTGAAAATCAGTAACTTTGTGTGGCTAAACAAAAACCAAATAATATGCTGCGACACAAAGATACAATAATACTTTCAGAGATACATAGCTTTTTTACTTCAAGTGAAAAAGCAATGGAAACAATTTTTAGTTTCATGAGTTCTTTGACATTTTCGGACAAAAAACACGGATTTTCCATGTCCAATAATTTCAGGTATAGTAATCACAATAAACTTTTGTTGCTGTTACTGTTTCCGTTCTTCGAGATTAAAAGCTCATGGCATTATGCAGATTCTACCCTATATCGCTTTCTTTCGTGTGGTAAAGACGTATTTTACCGTTTGATGAACGACAGCTCGATCGATTGGCGTAACTTGTCATATAGCCTTACTTTGCAGCTAATTCGTAAAGTTCAGAATAATAGCGAATTGGATAATTCAAATCCACGTTGCTTGATTATTGACGATACTGATTTACCAAAAACAGGTCGTCAGATAGAGCTTATTGGTAAAATCTTTTCGCACGTAACCCACACATCCAAGCTCGGATTTAAAGGGCTTTTCATGGGCTATCACGATGGTAAAAGCTTTTTCTCATTAGACTTTAGTCTGCATGGTGAAAAAGGCAAAAACCAAAACAAGCCTTTTGGATTAACTCCTGCACAAAGCAAAAAACGTTACAGCAAAAAGCGCGACAAGTCAAGCAAAGGCAGTGAGCGTACGAACGATTATTTTTTGACCAAGATAGAATCCATGATTAACATGATTCGCCTTGCCATAACAAAAGGTATTCGCTTCGATTACGTACTCGTTGACAGTTGGTTTAGCTGCTTTGAATTAGTTAAATTCATTGTTTCGCGCCGTATTAAATGCCACTTTATTGGTATGATAAAAATGGGTAAAACGCGTTATAATGCTTTTGGTAAAAGCTTAACATCTAAAGAAATAGTTGATTTGCTTCGTCGCAAAAGAATGACCAAACGATCAAAACTGCTTGGCTATTATTACGCCGAAACAATCGTTGATTTCAAAGGCATACAGGTAAAGCTATTTTTCTGTAAGTCCTCTAAAAAGGGTAATTGGAACGGCATGATGACAACCAATACGGAGCTGACTTTTGAACAAGCCTATAAAATCTATTCAACCCGCTGGTCGATAGAAGTGTTCTTCAAAGAAAACAAACAACACCTTGGCTTAGGAAAATGTCAGGCACAAGATTTCGATGCTCAAATTGCAGCCACAACACTTTGTATGCTACAATACAACCTGCTTGCGCTCGTCAAACGCTTCAATGACTACGAAACACTTGGCGAACTATTTCGAGCAACACAAAAGGATGCGCTAAAACTTACAATATCTGAACAAATATGGCTGATAATCACTGAACTTATAGCCGAATTGTCCGAAATTTTCAGCTTAGAAACCGAAATGTTAATGGAAAAATTATTCTCTGAAAATGAAAAACTTACAAAATACTTAAATTTCAAAAACCTACCGCAAGCGGGTTAAATTGAGCTTGCGAAAGTTGAA
>DYLN01000273.1 GCA_020722085.1 Melioribacter roseus | reverse complement strand
AATAAGTTTAGATTGTCAAGAGAGGAGTTGTTGGTATTTATCAATTCCTTTTTCTACTTCTCCAAAATATATTTGTTTTCCTTTGTCCAAGACTAAAATTTTTTGACAGTATTCGTTAATCATATTTAGATCATGGCTGACCATAATCATGGTCGATCCTTCTTTTTGAAACTCTTTTATCCTTCTTAGACATTTTTCCTGAAATTTAGTGTCCCCGACAGCAAGAATTTCATCAACAAGCAAAATGTCGGGGGTTTCGGCAACGGCAACGGCGAAGGCTAACCTCATATACATTCCGGAAGAATAAAACTTAACCGGCTGGTCCATAAACTGACGCAGTTCGGAAAACTCAACGATTCCGTTGTAGAGTTTGTCTATTTCTTTTTTCTTAAATCCGAGAATAGAGCCATTAAGATAAACGTTTTCCCGTCCGGTTAACTCCGGATGAAAACCGGCCCCAAGCTCAATTAAAGGCGCCACTTGCCCGAGGACGGTTATCCGGCCATCTGAGGGCTTGGTGACTCCGGCAATGAGCTTTAGTATGGTTGATTTGCCGCTACCGTTTCTCCCTACAATTGCCAGCGATTCGCCTTTTTTTACCTCAAAATCAATATGGCTTAAAGCATTTAGTTTTATTCGCGTATCGCTGCCGGAAAATAAAGCCGGCAAAAACTCCTTAAAAGTTTTTTGCCTGCGCAGGTTATAGACTTTAGAAATGTTTTCTGCTTTGATAATGATGTTGTCAGACATAATCGGCAAACTCTCCTTCCATTTTTTTGAACAAATAAAAGGAAACGGCAAATATAACCGACGAGGTAATAAAAGCAACTGTTAAACTAAAATAGTTTGGCTCTCCCCCGCCCAAGATCGTTTGCCGGTAGGCGTTTATGATAACCGACATCGGATTTAGGGAGAATATAAAACGGTATTTTTCCGGGACGATCTCGACCGGATACATAACCGGGGTCAAATACATCCAAAGCATAACAACAAGATTTAAAAGATATTGGATGTCGCGATAAAAGAGATTTAACGCCGCCAAAATTAACGAGAGCCCGGTGGTAAAGATTATCTGGATGACAAAAATTAACGGCACCCAAAACAAGGTTAATGTAAGAGTCGTTTTATAGACAAGGAAAAAAATGACTAAAGCAATACACGAGAACAGAAAATCAACCATTTTGGCAATTATTGTTGAATAGACAAGAATTTCCCGGGGGAAATAAATCTTGGTAATTAACGAACTGTTGGAAACCAAAGAATTTACCGATGAAGACAAGCTGTTGGCAAAAAAATTCCAAGGTAAAAGGGCAACAGCAAGAAATATAATAAAGGGAATGCCTTGGGAGGGAATTCTAAGGACAATGGAAAAAAGGAAGTTCATCACAATAAGCTGGGCAAGGGGCACTAAAATCACCCAAGCATATCCCAAAACAGACTGTTTATAACGCTGGTTTATCTCCCGATGGGCCAGATTCCACAAAAGTTCCCTGTAGTCCCACATCATCTTTAAATTACTGCGGAGTTTTTTCAAGCTGTTCATTGAATAATTTTATCACCGAATGGCGTTTAATAAAAATGATAAAA
>DYLN01000104.1 GCA_020722085.1 Melioribacter roseus | reverse complement strand
TCCAGCCCGGGATGTGTCAATGTCCATTACATAATGGAATTGATGCACTTGTCCGAAAACTGACAAGGACGAAAGGAAAACTAATAAAACAAATAATGTTTTTTTCATCTTGCTTTCCTCTCAGCTTGATTGTTTGTGATGTTTGTTATCGGATCTTATCAGAAATAAATTTTCCCGGGAATTAATTTATTCTGGGTTAATCCTTATTTAATTTTTACTCATTTTTTACTCCTTCCCCCAGCATTTCCTCAAGGCTTACAAACTTGTAGCCTTTCTGTTTTAGTTCAGAAATAAGCTGATCGAGCATATTGTAGAATTTATCTTTTCTTCGCGGATCTGTTCCCGGATGGGTTAGTAAAATAAATCCGTTCAGCCCACCCGTGTTGTTCTTTTCATAGTTAATAATGTTTTTAACTATTTGCTGGCTTGTAATGTATTTATTCCCAAGCTCGGGATATGTCCAATCTTGATTTGATGATGTTCCCGGTGTAAAGTTAATCAATGTTAAGCCTAACTCGCTGCACCATTGACTAATATCAGCGTTGTACCATTCATAAGGAGGCAAAAAATATGGCGCTTGTTCCGGAGTAATTCCGAATTTAGCCATCTCGGCGTAGTTTTTTTTCAAATCATTGAGAAATTCTTCTTTGCTTATTAAGGTAGAATCACGTTTTTCCCATGATGCGTATAAAATGTGCTTGTCGGAATGTGCTCCGAGATAATTTCCATCATTTTGTAATTGTTTTATAAGCGAAGCAAATTTCGGATTTCTATAGAAATCTCCGGTAAGGAAAAAAGCGCCTTTTATATTTTGTTTTTTTAGAACATTATGAACTTTTTGAAAGCCGTCTGCAAATTCATGTCCGGTAAATACAAGCGTAATTTGTTTCTTTGTTGAATCACCTCTAATAATACCGCCGTACTTGTACTCAAAGTATTTTCTTTTAATCGGATTCTTGCTTTCTTGTTGTAATGCTGATAAATAATACGTTAAACTTGCCGTGCCATCCATAGTTGGTTCGTTTGTTGAGTAATCGCCGTAGTCGTCGTGATAAACAACGTAGTCCGATTGAAACTCGGCATATTCATCTCCGTTGTAAATTGTAACCCCGCGCAGTCTTTTGAAAATTGTTCCGTAAACCGGTCCGTCAACCAAACCGCCATAGATTGGATAATTGTGGTTGTGTGTAAAAGCTGAATGCGGATCGGAAGGGTAATCTCCGTCTGCTGGCAGCCCGACAATCATACTTGTTCCCCACGGGTTACATCCGAAAAGCCAGTCGCGCATAGAAGCTTCCATCTCTGCAAAAGTTTTATCGCCGGTTAAATTTTCATAAAGCTGGCATTGTGTAAGAATTGCAGCAACTAAATTGTTCGAACACCATATAAAAGGAACACCGAACAAGAACGGATTATCTTTTCCCCTTTGGAAAACTGCTTGGATTCCTTTTCTAAGGTAGTTTATAAATAGGGATGAATTGCTATAATTTCCACTTGCTAAGAAGTAATGTCCCAAATTAACAAAAGGATACCATTGATAATGCCGGGCTGTATCGCTTCCCATCCACGGAGTAATTTCCTCTTGTTTTCCGAACTCCGCCGCGTCGTTCAAATAATTTTTGCTGCCGCTCAATAAATAAAGCTGAATTGCAGCTAACTCCATATCATCTACCCAGTTATCTTCCTCGTAAAAGTACGGTGAAGTACATGGTGCGGTTTGGCAAACCCCAGGATTTGCTTTACCGAAATCGTAAGCATTGAAAGCTTTCTTTTTTATTTTTTCAGAAAATTCAGGATAATATTTTTTTAGCAATAGGGAGCCAAGTGCAAAAGCCGAAGAATATTTGCCGGCTGTAGATGCAATACCTGCAGTCCGGTTCTTATACTTAAAGGCACCCTGCGGCTTGCCAGTACAGAAATAAACGGGACGCTCACGGTCTTTGCCGTAATAAGCCGAGTCTAATGTTGGGAGTTTAAACCCTATGTGGTCGCGGTCGTCTGCGATTTGGTTAAACATAAAAGCGGAATCGGGATTCATTTTATCGAGCCAGTTCAATCCCCATTTAGCTTCGTCTAGAATATCGGGTATGCCGTTTGAACCGGGATCACCGTTGGCATCAAACTCATCGCCGAAAGCTTCGGGATTTTGCTGGTAGGCAAAGAGCATTTGAAAGGTTGCATTCGCAGACGTAGTAACATACTTGAGATAATCGGATGCATCGTGCCAGCCGCCGACTACATCTATGAAAGTCGAATCTAAAGTAGGATGATAAATTATAAATCCGTCGTGTATATGACATGAATCTTTTAGAAAAGGATTATAGCCGCATTGCTGCTGCCGCATGTATTTTAAAAGAAAATCTGCTGTGCCGTTGTAGACATCTTTTGAGATTTTGAATAAAGGAGATTTTATGCCACCGGCTGCAATGTAAAACTTTCCTTCTGTTTTTAACTCGGAAAAATTTAGACGGAAGGCAGAAGCAAATGAAGTGTATGATCCGAAAGACTCTACGTGGCTGCTTTCAAAAATTTTGCTGCCGGTTGTATCGTAAACTGCAAATGAACTAACATCAATATTTTCTTTACTAATTAGTACAGCAACTTTAATTGAGTTTGGTGTATACCCAAGCTGATTAATTCTTATCCAGCTTTTCTGTGCAAATAAGCAATTAGCTATAAAGAATGCAATTATAATACTTAAAAATGTTTTCATATTATTCCCATTTGTTTAGTCAGCCTCTAGAAGTATTATTCTTTTCAATAACTAATTCCAATAGAAAAATAATGTCTGTTGCCTAATACGCCAAACGGTTCATAAGCATAATCAATTCTAAACGGAATTTGTGAAACCATATATTTAAATCCCAATCCGGCTGTCCACCCTCTTTCGTCGTAATTCATCATATATCCGGTTCTGATAAAGAATGTATTCATGAATTTATATTCGCCGCCTATCTTTACTTTTTCTCCGTAGTCTCTCGGATGGACAGATTCGAAATTAAGAATAAATGATTGTTCGTCTTCCATGTTCATAAAGAAATCCAGCGGCTGCAGACTTACGCCGAAGCTTATTGAAAACGGAAGCGGGAACTCTTCATCGACGTACTTCAATTCTTTTGAAATATTTTGAAGGACTGCAGCAAATTTTATCCCTTTGTAGTTAAAATCGTAGAAGGCTCCTATATCAGCAGCGATTGTACCATTGCTGTATCCTTTTTGCTCTAAAGCCAGGTTGGGGTCGCTCAAAGATTCACCCGAAGTTGCAATCCATGCACTTCCGAGATCCTGAGTAACATATTTTAAATGAACGCCGTAAGAAAACCTATCGCTCACTTTTTGTGAGAAAGCAATTCCAACTGCAATACCTGTTGGCGAGAAAACACCCGTTTCAATAAAGCCTTCATCGTTTGCAGCTCTTCGGGTTGCATAAAAATCGCCGTAGTCCATTGCAAGTATACTCACACCTACCACCCCGATATTCGGTAATTTGAAAGATGCAGAAGCTGCATTGTAATTTATATCGGCAATTCCTTCAGTGTGGTTTAATCCAACATCGATAGATGATTCAACCAAACCGAGCAGAGCCGGATTCCAGAAAATGCCGTTTGAATTTAGAGTGGATGTAATTCCGGTTGCTCCTCTTCCAACTACTTCAGCCGCTACCGGATTTGTAAGAAAGCGGAAACCTACCTGAGCTTTTTTTTCGAACTGGGCTTGTAATGTTCCGCATAAGAAAATAACGCCCAGTGTGCTTAACATTATTTTTCTTAAATGATGATTCATAAAACCTCCATTGTGCAGATGAAATTTTTTTCAACGCACGTTTATCTTACAATTATAAACTTTACAAGCTGGTTATCTAATTTTTCACCGTTTAATCCTTCGCAATCGGTAACTGCCAAAATGTAAATTCCGCTTGTGACGTATTGATTAGAATCCGTCCGCTGATTCCATTCTTCATCACCCGAGCCGTAGTGGGCTATTGTTTTTACGAGGTCGCCCGTTTCAGTATAAATTCGCAGTGTACATTTTACAGGCAGATTGAAGAACGAAATCTTATCCGGTGAACCGGCATTGAGAGCGCCGCCTGCTGCCGTGGTAGCAGGATTCGGTACAACGCGTACTTTATTCGATTCACTTAAACCCGGCTTGAACGCAACGGCAGGAAGCTGCGAACGGTTAACGAACCGGGAACTTTCTAATTTTTGCCCGGGATAAATTCCAAATGTATTTTGTGAACCGTTATCTACTGCGGTTACAGCATAGTAATAATCTACACCGCGGACAACATCTTTATCAACGTACTGTGTTATTGATCTGTTGGTAGTTTCGTAAACCAGTTTCCATTCCTCGCTGCTGTATTCATCCAGAGGATCATTTACAAGCAAGGCTCCTTTTTTCCTATAGACCCGCCATGCATACCAGTCGTCAACACCAGTTTCTGCATCCTGGTAATAAGCATCTTCTGGGTAAGACCATTTAACTGTAATAACACCAGGACCGGAGTTGACTTCTATATCTGGCGGCGGCGGAGGCGAAGGAATAGGCTGATTATTAATGTACCTGTTCCAAGCCCAGTTCGCTTTATCCATTGTTTTCCACAATGAATCGACTCCTTTTAATATCCAGTCTTTCTTCTGCTGGTCTGTAATTTCTCCGTTAAACCATGCACGTCCTATTGAATCGGCAAGGTGACGGTTTATTCCTCCAACGCCTATAGCATAAACAAAAGTGACAGAGTCTGCTCTGTGTTCGGCTTCATTTTTTGTTAGTTGATATGGACCGGTTGTAATAAACCTCATCGGTCCTTTCCCAGGCTGGGTTTGGATTCCGGCAGTAACCGGATCAAGGGGAAATCTTCCACGACTGTCATCACCCCGGTAAGTTAATTTTGTTGCAGGACCTGTTCTGCCCCAGATATCTGGATCAATATTTGCGTGCGGCATTGAATACGGCTGGGACGGGTCGTCTGTTTTTTCGTTTGCCGATTTATCGGCATACAATAATGTATAACCGGGTATTTGAGTTGAATATAAAAATCCGTTTGTTCTATCAGGATCACCTGTATCATCTGTTGAATTATTTGGATATTTCGCTCCGCCTGGTCTCTTTGAATCCCAATAATAAGCAACGTATAGTGTATCCCTGCTTCTGTTTGGCACTAATTCGGATTTTCTTTTGAACCAACTGTCAAGGTCGTCTTCCGCTTCATAACCGTAACTGCCGATTGTTTGTCTTGTTCCGCCTTTGGTTGGTCCGAAAGAAAAAGCAATCGGGAACCAGCAATTAATTGTCTGATCCGGAAGCGTATCTCTTAAAGTCGTGAGATTATTTGGGGCTCTCACCTCACCGGTAAATTTATGAGTTACTTTCCAGATAAAATAATCTCTGTGGTTTGGATTGCTGAATGCTATAATTTCAGCATGACTTCTCATTCCGAATTCGGGGCAAATATCCTCGAACTCAATTTTAATGTCGGACTTTAACTTTGGATCGACATACCATCTGTAAGGAGGATCAAGAGGCAAACCGTCAACAGTAACATGAGACGGACGGTATCTTCGTGTTTCCATTGCCCAGTAATTTGCACTAAAGTTGGTGGTTTTGTTTGAACCGGTAGCACCCATAACTTGCTTTTTCCCGAACTGATCAATTATTCCGTTATCGTCTAAAACTACGGGATTAAAAATTTGGTAGAGCATGTTCGATTTCCAAACATCCATCGGCCAGTTGAATGCAATGTCTCCAGTATTGCCTGTATATTCGTAAGTCCAGCTGAATTGAGAAAGTAATCCTCCTTCGCCGTTAATTTTGTTGAAAGGCATTGTAAAAGAGCCTACATCGATTTTCATCGGAGGAGGATAGTAATTTCTTTCCTGCGGTCTTATTTCAGTTATGCTTAATAATTCAAGGAGAAGAAATATTATAATTGTTAATCTTGATTTCATTTTAATCCTCTTTCAAAAATTTTATTAAAAGTTGACGCGTACCCCGAGAATAATTCTTCTTGGATTAAGAAATAAAGGAGCTGTCCACCATCCGATATCGATATGACCGTCATCGGATTTGTATTCGCCCCATTTGTCGTTCCCGCCTTTATCCGGAGTTCGAAGTGAATTTCTATAGGCGCTCAACTGCGAGGTAGACATGTTTTCTGTCCTAAGCCATTTGTTGTTTGTAAGATTTTGTATTGTGATGACAAACTCAATGCTGCCAAAATCTGTTGTTATTGATTTACTTCCTCTGAAATCGATGTTCCAGTAATTAACTCTATCAACCCAGTGCTGCAGACGGACTTGGGTTTCTTCGGGATTTAATAGAACTCTTCCACCGTCCTGCCACTCAAAAAGGAAATTCGCATAAATTTCTCCCAGCCAATTAATTCCAAATAATTGCGGACCAAAATCGGAGGGCGTATGGAGATTCAAATTAATATTTGCACGGGGTCTCGGTTCTGTGTTGTAAAGAGCGGCAGAACGAATTTCTCTGTCGCGTGCTATTACTCTGTCTTCGTATACTGTTGAAAGTCCGCTCTGACCGATACTTTGTAATTGATAGTCGTACATTGCATTGAATGAAACGAATCTTCCGAAAGGTCGTTCAAATCTCAGTTCAACACCTCTTATGTCGCGGTATCTATCGGGCACATATTCTGTTACAATGTTGTCCTGGTAATAATTTATGAATGTTCTTGCCAGCGGTTCGTTAGAGATATCTTTATAGTAGGCTGTTGCATTAATTATAAAATCATCAAGAAACATTTGCTCATATCCGAATTCATAAGAAACAGTGCGTTCCATCGGGAGATTGGGAGTTGGGATAGCTACAGAACTTACACTTACACTAGTGTTGTAGAGCATCAACGTTGGGGGTCTTTGATAAAAATGACCGTAGTTAAAATATAATTTGCTACTTTCAGTAATTGGGAATGAAACACCGAGTCTCGGAGATAATTTAATTTGGACCTTGTTTTCGATTCGCGGCCAGCCCGGAGGATTTTCAAGCATGTCTCTAAATGTCACCCAGCGCTCGTAACTTAATGCATCGCCGGGAAGATTTTGGTAAATTTCATTATATAATTTTTTGTAGTTTTCATCTTCGGGGAATCCTACTTTAAATCCTTTTTTCATTGGATTGAAATAATCAATGCGGAAGCCGAGATTTAAGATCATCCCCTCAAACTCAAGTTTGTCCTGTGCGTATAATCCAATTTCGAGCGGAGATTCTTTATAATACTGCCACGTATCCGGCGAGTAAGATTTTTGAGACTGCAGCCATGTTCCACTGTAAACAAACAAGTCCTGAAGCCTTGCGGAAAATCCAGTTTCAACCTGATGATGTCTGCCAAGCTGCATTGTTAAATCGCCGTTTAACTGATAAACATACGAGTAGGAAGAATCGATCCTTTGAGTTCCACCGTATAAACGAAATGTTCCCAGCACGTCGTTACCGTAATTTGTAGCTGCGTTAGGTGAGCCGTATACCGGCACATAATAAGTGTATGTTCTCTTAGCTGCCTGGCTGTAATAAGAAATTAATTTAGTTGAATCAGTCGGGTCGAAGGCAAAGGGATTTAGTGACTGATCTGTATATCCTATATTGAAATTGATTGTGTAAAAAGCAGAGTTAGATAATGTGTGGGTGAATCTTAAGCCGCCGACGAAATACCTTTGGTCGTAAAATTGTAAACGGCTTTTGTTGAATATTTGATCGAGGCTGTTGCCGCTAATAAGCCGCGCCTGCTGAATAACAGAACTTTTCGTACTGTTTAAAAATGAAAAACTGGAGGCAATATCAACGAGTGCACCTCCGTAATTTGTTGTTCTCCCGCCGCTTACAGTCTGGACTTTCGAGTAAAGTCCGTCTACTGATAATTTCATATCTCTGTTGATTTGAGACGTTAATTTTAGCTGCGTGTTCCAGTCAACATAATTGTTTCTCGGTCCTATTGGGAAAGCAAGCTGGGAATTTTCGTACTTAAATCCGAAAAGAAAGGTTGTTCTGTTCGCAAATTCGCTCCACAACGGAATAAAGGATCCGGGCAGTGGACCGGTTATACTTCCCTCGAAATAATAATCCGGCTTATTCCCGAAGGCATACTGCGGGTGCTGTGCTTTCCAAAGATCAAGTTTCTGCAAGGAGTCCAGCGCACGTTCAGGTGTATTTCGATTAGCCCAGCCTTTAAAATCTTTGAATTCAGCCGGCACAAGAGTATCGCCTGCGGGCACACCATGCATGGCATATTCACCAGCATAAACTCTGTAGATCCACGATTCGTTGCTCCAAGGATTTACTCCAAAAAATTTTTTTTGTGCCGGAGCGTAATCAAATTTAAATGATACTGTGTACCTGTCGCGGCTTCCTTCTTTAGTGATTACATTTAACAAGCCGGATCTAATGCCTCCGTATTTTGCTTCGAACCCGCCGGTTAGAATCTGTATCTCTTTTATGGTTGTAGTGTTGAAAGACATGTAAGATGTTTCCGACCGCGGATCCTGCAGTGAAATGCCATCCATTTTGATTGCTGTTTCGCGGATATCACCCCCGCGCACGCTTAAACCGTTTCCCTGCTCACTGCTGACTAACTGTATGCCTTTTAATGTCCCGACAAATTCGTCAACACGCAGAACGGGCATCTCTTCAATTCTTTGAGTGGTAATCACTTCCTGGGTGGCAGATACGTCTGCTTTTATCAAATCTCTTTGAGCAACTACAACTAGCTCCTGCATTTGAACAGCAGAAGTACTTAGCTCAAAATTAACAAGAATTGTACGGTCGGGGTCAACTTTAACTAATTCCTGTGAGACAGCATTGTATCCTATCATGCTCGCGTGCACTACGTATACACCGGGCGGAACATTTAATATGAAATAATAACCGTCTGCATCTGTAGCGGCTCCCAAAGGAGGGTCGACCGGCACACGCACGCCGTTTGATAAAATAGAATGAGTTACCACTACATTTGCTGAAATCAACGGCTCGTTAGTGGCAGCATCAATTACACGTCCGGAAATTTTTCCGTTGCCTGCAAAGATATACGAATCGCTGATTTCCCAAAGCATTATTAAGGTGAAGAACATTAAAAAACGGTGAACCTTATGATTAATTATCATTTCTCACCTCTATTTTTATTTATTTGATCAATCATTTATTTGCTTTTTTTGATAATTTTTTAATCAAGGGGAAAATTATTCAGCAGCACGTGAAAAAATTATTCATTGTTGTCAAGTATCTCAATCAAATTGATTTTAAAAAAATTTTCTTGAATTAATGAATAAAATTGGGTATTATATTATTTTTCTAGTTTATCCATTCATTAATGCTCTAGAACTTTTGAATAAGAGAGTTCTACTATGTCAATAATTGCTGTTGATCTTTTAAGTACGTCTTTCACATTAGCGGTATTCGGAAAGAGCGGAAGAATTTTTGAGAAGCAGAAATTTGATATTACCTCGTTGAAGGGCTCACAGGTCAGCAGTCTGATACAAAAACAAATCAATTCCACCGTAAAAAAATTTAAGGGACAGCCGCTTCAAATTAAATCAGTGGGAATTGGTGTACCCGGTATCTATTATTCCAAGACGGGAAATGTATGGGCGCCGAATATTCCAGGATGGGAAAACTATCCTCTGAAAAAAGATTTGAACTATTTGTTGATCGATGAAAACGTAAAAGCTAAAATAGCAAGTAAACGTACATGTGATATTCTTGGAGAAAAATGGCAGGGCGCGGCTAAAAATACGCGGAATGCAATATTTCTTTCGGTGGGAAACGGCATCGGCGCCGGCGTTTTGATTGACGGCAGAATTCTGTACGGGCACAATGATATAGTCGGGGCAGCTGGCTGGCTTACCTCCTCAACTCAATATAAAAATGAATTTAAGCAAACAGGATCTCTTGAAAGTCTGGCGTCATGGAAAGGAATTCTCAGAAAAATAATTGAATACGTTAAAGCAAAGAATTATAACGGCAGACTAAAAAATATTTCTCTCGAAAAATTGAGTATTAACGATTTAATAACGGCTTGCGAGGAAAAAGATCCTGTCGCAAAAAAAATCGTAAAAGAATCTGTGGAATTGTGGGGAGTTGCTTCGGCAAATTTAATAAGTTTGTTTAATCCCGAAATTTTAATTTTTGGGGGTTCGCTTTTCGGTCCTGCTTTGAAATTTTTGGACCGGATAAAATCCGTAGCAGAAAAATGGGCACAGCCAATTTCAATGGTAGGAGTAAAATTCTGCGGTTCCAAACTTGGCGAAGATGCCGGCTTGTACGGCGCCGGTTTCCTGGCAATAAAAAAATTTTGATGATTTATTGATTTGTATCTTTTACAATAAAAAATTTGTTTCTGCATTTATATTAAGATAACGGGATATTTTCTTAAAATATCTGCAAACGAATCAGCTTGTTTACTAACTAAAAAGGTGAGCAAATGAAAACTGTCAATTATTCAAATAGTAAAAACACGGATAAGAATTTGACTGTAAATTTTTCCTTTATGTTCTTGATATTTCTTTTTGCAATTTTGTTGAATATTTCTATTCATGCACAAAATACAATAGTCAAAGGGAAATTACTGGACGAAGAAGGGAAACCCTCCAATTTTGCGCTTGTGGGAGTTGCAGCTTCTGCGAATGATAATGCTAAATATTTTGCCGGCTGTGACAAGAACGGTAATTATAAAATAAAATTAACAAGACCCGGCATCAGCTTTTTGCTCTTTTCAATGCCTAATCATGAGTCAGTGAGAGTGCCTGTGCTATACAAAAAAGATAAAGAATTTACGATTGATGTTAAACTGGCTCCTTA
>DYLN01000272.1 GCA_020722085.1 Melioribacter roseus | reverse complement strand
TTCAAATACTTTTTTGCACTTCTCGTTGTCGACCTACTATAATGTAAAATTACCGGGGGTACGACGATTTGTACGAGAATAAGATTGCAAGATTCCAGGATTGCAAGATTTACACGATTATTTGACACGAAAATTCTACAATTTTGTAATCTTGTAATTTTGTAATCAA
This sequence comes from Melioribacter roseus, assembly GCA_020722085.1. GTDB lineage: Bacteria > Bacteroidota > Ignavibacteria > Ignavibacteriales > Melioribacteraceae > Pyranulibacter. Next base: position 1,456 of record DYLN01000272.1, on the reverse strand, counting down.
GTAATCTATATAAAACTGTCAATTTCATTTCTTTCCACACCCAATACTGCTCTCTCAGTATAATTTTTCGATTCATAAGTATAATATATTACAGAATCTTTTTCTTTATTTATTATTTCTTTAATCCCCTTTTTTATCGCTTCCATTTGCGCTTCGGTAACTTCACCTTCAAAAACAGAATTCTGGACCCAAATCAGGTGACGCCGCAAAAATTTAAGAAGCTTTGTTCCTCTTTTAGGCGCTGCATCATATACAATTAAAATATACATAAACTTTTACTCCGTTAAAATCACTCGTAAAATACACGGGGGAAGCCGTGAAATCTACGCCTACCACCAAATTGTAAACGGTTTATAATCTTTTTCACCCAAAATATGTTTTATTATTTTATAACATTCCAGTCTGATCAAATGCCGATAACTTACCGAACGCTTCAACTGTCTATGTTTAATAGTAGTTTTCAACTTCTCGTCAAATTCTTTCAAAAAAATTTTTCTGCCGGCTTCCGACAGATAACATGCATTCATGTCTTTATCAAAATGTTTTTCCTGAATTTGATTTTTATTTAATAACGAAAATATTACTCTGTCCGCAAGCAGAGGTTTAAATATCTCCGAAATATCCAGTGCAAGCGAGAACCTTCTTTCGCCAGGTTCATGTAAAAAGCTTACAAGAGGATTGAGCTGCGTTTTATATATTTCTGCCAAGACAGCAGTATAAACTAATGAATTCCCGAATGAGATCAATGCATTTATCGGATTCGAGGGAGGATGCTTTATTCTTTTTACAAAATTTATTTCCTGATCAATAATCAAATTCCATGTAATGTAATAATTCGAACGAATGTTTCCCTCAATACCCATTAGTTCATTAACATCGTTGGTATCTTTAATTTTTTCCATTAATTCATCCACTAAAGGTAAAAATGGCGACATGTCTTTGTCCCTCGAATTATAATATTGCAGATTCTTTTTAATGTTTTGTGCAGCACCTTCAACAAATTTTCTTGCCAGTATAATTCTTTTATCCGAATCCGTGTATGATTCAACCTGTTTTACAAGCAGCTTTCCCGATACAAGCGGCTCTCTGGGATAAAAACTGCCGGTATAGTATCCATAGTAGTTGAACAAATGCAGTGTTATTTGGCTGGAAGATAAAAAGTTAAGAAACTTTGTGTTAAATCTAAGTTCGCTGAAGCAGTAAATGGAATCGATGTCTTCTACCGGTATCGGCTTACGCGGCAGTTTTTGCGGCTCGGATTCCTGCGATTCGTTTTCATTTACGGAATCGTCTTCAACTTCAATGGATTCTTCTACAGTATCTGCTTCTTCGGGTTCTTTACTTTCACCAGGTTCAAAGTAAAGTGTGTTGTCTTTGCGGATTAACTTACCGCTGCTAAAGATATAATAGTTGCGCTTCATTTGACTTCGTAAGATTACAAGATTGCAAGATTACA
>DYLN01000103.1 GCA_020722085.1 Melioribacter roseus | reverse complement strand
CATAAACAGAAACAACGGTATTATCGAAATATGAGAATACTGTTATATCTCCAAAAGTATAAACCGTTGTAGCAAAAGTTCCGTTTGTTTCCAATGGAACTAGAGCTGTGTGCGGGATATTAATCTGACTTTGAATTTTTTCGGGTGTGCTATCTGCTTTTTTTTGAGCAATAAAATTACTGGTAAAAAAGAAAGAGAGGATTAAAAAATATAAGATACCCCATTTGTAGTTACTCATAGCGCCTCCTTTTAGAAAGTGTTTTTAATTGTTATAAACCAACTACATCTGTACGGAGAATTTATAATGTGCTGCTTAATATACCTAACTAAAAAGAAGGCTTGAAAAAATTTAGTCTAAAAGGGGACAAATTGAACCCATTTAAAACTATTAAATAAGAATAGATAAGTCAAATTAAAAAAGGTGACCTAGGACAAATCTAAATTGATTGAAGAGTGGCTTATAATGATAAAGATAGTTTACGTCTTTTTTGAGTCTTAAAGTTCCAACTCTTCGATACCGATTTTGTCCGATTCTATTCGTGTTAAATCTATAGAGAGTTTCGTGTTGAGGAAGAAAGTTTAATATAAAGTATCAAATTAGTTTTAAAAACGACACAAGAACTTTTTTAGGATGATAAAATACTTTCAACTTTCTATGCTTATCTCATAGATTCTGTATTTTTTATAAATGCTTCCATTCATTGCTGCGGCGCCGCGGTTCATCATATCATTATCCTCTAAAATCCAGCTTGCTTCGCCCTGAAAAATGCCATGCTTTGCTGCACGGTTTACAATTTCCCAGTAAAAAACGCTGTCTAACCCTTTCTTTTGGTATTCAGGAATAATTCCAAGAGCAATAATTCTTGCCCATGTCATTTTTTTCTTTTGAGTAAGAAGTTTTAAGAAGCCAAAAGGAAATAATTCCCCGTTCATGTTCTTAAAAATTTGATTATAGTCGGGCATAACAAGTGCAAAGCCTACCAACTCATTGTTTATTTCTCCGAATAAGACAAGGGATGGATATACGAGAGGCTTTAAATCTTTTGCCATCGCTTCTATTTCTTCTTCGGTCATAGGAATAAAACCCCAGTTTGGTGCCCATGCTTTGTTGTATACATATTTTACTTTTTCTAATTCTTTGTCAAAATTTTTCATATTTAGTTCGGTGATATTCAGATTGTACCTTTTCTTTGCCAGTTCGGCAACGCGTTTTACTTTTTCCGATTTTAATAATTTATCAGCTTCTATTTTATATGCGTAAAGATCCTTTGCTTTGTTAAAACCATAATTTTCGCACAAATCAAGATAATATTTGGGATTATATGGCATTAGAAGACGGGGTTCGTCATCAAAACCATCAAGCAGCATTCCGTATTCATCATTGGAAGAAGGATTTGCAGGGCCACGCATTGTATCAAAGCCTTTTTTCTTTAGCCAGTCTTTTGCGGTATCAAATAATTTGTTTGCTGTTTGCTGGTCGTTTATACATTCGAAGAAACCGAAAAACCCTACTTTATCGTTGTGATACTTATTATGCAGATCATTTTTTATTGCGGCTATTCTTCCAACAATTTCTCCGTTTTTAAATGCAGCGAACAGTTCCATTTCAGCATGTTTAAAGAAAGGATTTTTATTGCGGTCGAGAATTTTCTTTTTATCGTAAATTAGAGGCGGTACCCAGTGAGGATCGTCTTTGTAAATTTTCCACGCAGATTTAATGAAATTAAGTAAGTCTTTTTTTGTTTGAACAGTTTTGATTATTATTTCCGGCATTTCTGCACTCCTTTATAAATAAATAAGCACACCCTCATTGTAAAAGGTATGCTTTCCCCGAAATGGTTATCATAAAAAGTTTTAACATGATAGTTAAATTAAACCCAGTTCCGCACCTACTTTTTTGAAAGTATCAATTATGTAATCAAGGTGTTCATCTTCGTGGGATGCCATGTAACTCGTCCGCATCATTTGTCTGCCCTGCGGCACGCCCGGTGATATAAAAACATTGACAAATACGCCGGCGTCGTAAAGTTTACGCCACATTTGGAAAGCGAGATTATCATCACCGACTATTACAGGAACAATGGCTGTTCTGCCTTGAATTACATTAAAGCCTGCTGCTGTCAATTCTGTCCTTACCTTATTTGCATTTCTAATTAGTTTTTTAACAAGGTCGGGATTTTCTTCAAGGAGTTCCAAAGCGGCTAGAGCAGCCGCTACTGCAGCAGGTGTAGGGGAAGCGCTGAAAATTAAAGCCGAAGAATGATGTTTTAAATAATCTATAACTTTTGCCTTAGATGCAACAAACCCTCCAAGTGAGGCGAATGTCTTGCTGAAAGTCCCCATAGTCATATCAACACCGTTTTCCAATCCAAACTCACTTGCAGTTCCTCTCCCGCCTTTTCCTATAACACCAACAGCATGTGCATCGTCAATCAGTGTTCTTGCATTGTATTTTTTTGCAAGCTGAACCAAAGTTGGCAAGTCAACTATTTCTCCGCCTGTGCTGAATACACCGTCGCTTACGATTAATTTAGGTGCATCAAGCGGAAGTTTTTCCAGTACCCTTTCAAGGTCTTTCATATCATTGTGTTTGTATCTGACAAGCTCAGCAGTAGCACCGCGTGCCATCATTTGTCCGGCAACAATACAAGCATGATTATCTTTGTCGGAAACAACGTACTCACCTCTGTTAACTAAAGTAGGAATTATTCCCTGTGCAGTCTGATAACCCGTACTAAAAAGTAAGACAGCTTCAGTGCTGAAAAATTTTGCCAATCTTTCTTCCAACTCAATATGTAGATCAAGTGTACCTGTTAAATACCGCGAACCCGAACAGCCGGTGCCATACTTCTCAACTGCTTTAATTGCCGCTTCCTTAACTTTGGGATGTGCCGTTAAACCTAAATAATTATTTGAACCAGCCATAATTACTTTTCTGCCCTCAATTTGTACAACCGGTCCTTCGTTTTCTTCAATTGGTCTGAAGTAAGGGTAAACCCCTAATGCTTTTACTTCATCTGCTCTTGTGAAATCATAACATTTTTTGAATAGATCCAATATATACCTCCGAAAAAATTATCGAATAATCACTATTTTAATTATTTTCGCATTATTAAGAAAATAAAAAAATTTCTACATGCTCAATTGGGATGCTAAAAAAAATTGATTTTATTTTCTCTACACACAATCCCGATACAGAAGGACCAGGTGCAGCATTTGCCTGCGAAGTTTAGACTTAACTATTATCTAAAACTTATTAAACCAAATTTAACAATAACTTAACATTATGAGCAACAAAATAGTTTCGGTAATTACTGGAGCTTCCGGTTTTGTAGGGAGTCACCTGGCGGATTATTTGCTGGCAAAGGGACATCATGTAAGATGTATTTTGCGGAAAACAAGCTCAAAAAGATGGCTTGAAAACAAACCGGTTGAAATTATCGACTGCGGTTTGTTTGACAAAGATGCATTAAAAAACGTTTTGAAAGATGCTGATTACCTCTTCCACATCGCGGGTGTGGTGAAGTCAAAAAATGCAGAAGGATATTTTAAGGGGAACGTTGAAACGACGAAAAATCTACTCGATGTAGTTGCGGAAGTGAATCTAAATATCAAACGCGTTGTAATTGCTAGCAGCTTAACAGCATGCGGACCCTCGTTAAATGGAAAACCTTCCACAGAAGAAACACCCGAACATCCCATAACAACTTACGGCAGAAGTAAACTCGCTCAGGAACAGCTTGCAAAAAAGTACATGACTAAACTTCCAATAACAATTGTACGGCTTCATGCAATTTACGGCGAAAGAGACACGGAGATTTACAAAGTATTTCAGACATACAAAATGGGATTGATGACGTTGGTCGGCTTTAATGAGAAGAGGTTAAATGTACTGCACGTTTCCGATGCAGTAGAAGGTATTTATTTGGCAGCAGAAAAGGAAAAAGCAATTGGTGAAATTTATTTTATTGCATCGGAAAAAATTTATACATGGCAGCGGTTTGGGGAAGCAATTGCAAAGGCATACGGAAGAAAGGCTCTTACTATTAATGTACCTCATTTTTTAGTCTATACAATAGCCGCCATAGCTCAGTTTTTTTCGATGTTTAGCTCGAAAGCAGCGACTTTCAATCTGGAAAAAGCTAAGGATTTTGTGCAGAAAGACTGGACATGCGATGTTTCGAAAGCAAAAAGAGATTTAGGCTTCCGTCAGAAAGTTTCTCTGGAAGAAGGAATGAAACGGACAATCGATTGGTATCGTGAAATGAAATGGCTGTGATTTATTCTATTTGTTGAATATAGAAGATGTGATTTGCATCCTTTGCCGCAATCCCCGTTTCCAAAATTCTTAACAAAATGGGATATGTTAAAGTATGATTCCAAATCTTTAACTACTTTACATTCGAATTCCTTCTTATAATTTTCAAGAATGAATATTGTTTTTATTTTATTTGAGTTACGCGAAGTAATATGATCTATATGCCAGTAAATATTTTTTTCTTTTTTCAGATGTCTGATGATCCTCTTGGAAAAATTCTTTTGAGCACTTCCCGAATAGTAGTAATATCCCGGCGGAAATAATTTACCTGAAAACATTTTCGAATTTATTTTGAAAGCTTTTGCGGCGTAAATCTCTAAAAGATATGTGCCTGATTGAATATCAGTTATTTTCTGCACCTTCTTTAATCCATGTTATGATTCCGTCAATTTGATTTTTTGTGAGCGGATAATAACCAACCGGCGGCATTGGGGTAGTGGATTGACCTCTAATTGTCCATACTAATTTACTGTTATCCGGATAACCGGGTGCAACAACTAAATAATCTGTTGTGGTATTTGCCCACGTAGTTAAACTTAATCCACCAGCTTTTGAACCATCGTCGTGACAGCCGGAGTAATTGCACTTAGCATTAAACACAGGTTGAATGTATTTTGAATAACTGACATTACTTGACGGAATTACAACGTCATCGATTTGGATAATGTTGGTTGTGTCATCGCATGCGTTTATTATTAAAGCAAGAAATAAAATAAACAAACAGATGTTTATTAATTGTTTTTTCATTTATTGAGTATAAAAGTTACGCAAAGATATTTTTTATATATATCAGATACAATTGATAAGTTTATCACTGCATTTTTCTCAAGAGGGTTAGTAATTATTTATTTTGCACTTTAACGTTACATATATATTTTATGTCTTAGAATTCAAAAGGAGTTGTACAAATGAAAAAAATGCTCTTTTTATTTCTTCTTGTAATTACTTCTATTCAAGCTCAAAAGCTGGACAGCCGTTCTTTGCTGCAAGCCGGACCAATGGTCGGCTATTCACAAATGCGAGAAGTAATGCTTTGGGTACAAACAACCGAACCAGCAAAAGTAAAATTTGAGTACTGGGATAAACAAAATTCAAAGACAAAATTCTTCACGAAGGAATATTTAACAAACCCGGATGAAGCATTTACTGCGCATCTTATTGCCGATCGAGTTGAGCCGGGAATAAAATATAATTACTCGTTATACATAAACGGCAAAAAAATAGATAGACCTTATGAACTGCAATTCCAGACACAAAAATTATGGCAGTGGAGGGAAGACCCGCCCGAATTTAGTTTTGCCGTCGGAAGCTGTTTATACATAAACGAAACACAGTACGATCGTCCTGGAAAACCTTATGGAAGTGATTACGAAATTTTAACCAGTTTATACGAAAAGCATCCAGATTTTATGTTGTGGCTCGGCGATAATTTATATTTACGGGAAGTTGATTGGGCTTCGTGGACAGGAATTATAAAACGATATACGCATGATAGAGCACTTCCTGAATTGCAGCCTGTTCTTGGCTCAATGCATAACTATGCTATCTGGGATGATCATGACTTCGGTTCCAACGATGCCGACAGAAGCTTCTGGAATAAAGATGCAACATTAAAAGCGTTCAAGTTGTTTTGGGCAAATCCTTCTTACGGTGTTGATGGACAACCCGGAATTACAACGTACTTTCAATGGGGTGATGTAGATTTCTTTTTACTGGATGACAGATATTATCGATCACCCAATAACAGGATAACCGGCAGCAAAACAATGTTGGGAGAAAAACAGTTTAATTGGCTTATTGATAATCTTGTTTACAGCAAAGCTCCTTTTAAAATAATTGCTATCGGAGGACAGGTGTTAAATCCAGTTGAAAAAGATTATTTAGAGATTTACAATAAATTTCCCGAAGAAAAAGAAAAATTATTGAATACAATAAAAGAAGAAGGAATTGAAGGAGTAATTTTTGTAACCGGCGACAGACATCACTCAGAAGTAACAAAGCTTAATAGAGAGGGTACGTATCCGTTATATGATTTTACTATCTCATCTTTAACAGCGGGAATATCTCCGGGAAAAGATGAAGCAAATTATTTAAGAGTCCCCGGCACTTTAGCTGATGAGCATAATTTTGCGATATTCAGTGTTTCAGGACCAAGAAAAAATAGAATTTTAAAATGCACCAACTATGATAAAAACGGGGAAGAAATTTGGAGTTATACAATTAGTGAGAACGAATTGAAAAATAAGAAGTAAAGAGATACGAGATGTTAGATTTTAGATACTTTTGATGAATATAATTAATTCTGAACTCTGCATTTTACTTTCTGAATTCATGTTGAATGATTAATGTTAGATACTTACATTTGCATCGGTTCTTTGAATTTATTGTTATATCAATTGGGGCTATAGCTCAGCTGGGAGAGCGTCTGAATGGCATTCAGAAGGTCAGGAGTTCGATCCTCCTTAGCTCCACCAGGCTTCGTTTCGAACGAAGTGAGAAACGAAGCCTGCAACTGTAAAACGAAGTGAAGACATTCTTTTTCGATAACTAAAACCAACCTAAAAATGCGAAAGGGATCAGACTTTGTAGCGGGCGCTTTTTAACAGTCTGCACTAAAATTTACCAGCCGAAATTATAACTGCAGCAATTTAACCTGCATTGCACAGAGTGTTTTTATAACATTAAAAAATATTCATTTTATTTTAAGAAACTTCACTCTGAACACTATGGTTAAAAAGTAATACTATTTTTGTCATTTACGTACAATAATGGAATGAAAATTAAGTTTTTTAACAGTTTCCGGTTTTTGATAATAGCAATATCATTAATTTCAACTATTCCGTTAACCATTCTGTTAATTTATCACTTCACACGCAGCCGTAAAAATGAAATAAATAACTACAAAGAAAATGCAAGTGCATTGGTTAAACTGATAATCGATGATGAAGGACAGGTTATTGATGGTTCAAGACAATTATTGATCTTTGTGGCGGATATTATAAAGCCCGATGTAAAAAATATAAAAAAGTTAAACGGCTTGTTTTTTACCATTAAAAACAAATACCGCAGATATCTCGATATAGGTTTAATTAATAAAAAAGGGATAGTAATTTCTTCTGCCGATAGTGAAAAAATTAATAAAGATGTCAGCAAAAATGAATTTTTTTTAGAATCACTCAAAGGGAAAGACTTTGCAATAGGCAAGTATGAAATAGTTCCTGAGTATAGTGGACAGGTTATTAATCTCGGTCTACCAATTACTGATCAAAAAAATGAAGTTGAATTCGTGTTATATGCATCTCTAAAAGTTTATTGGTGGAAAGAAATTGAAGCTGACATAGCAGAAGACAGCAGTAAAATTTTTGGGATTGATGATGAGGGAGACCTATTAGCTTCATATCCCGCAAATTCCGCAAAGTTATTTAATCAATTGGTATCCAATCATTTACTGAAAAAAATTATAAATCAAAAATCCGGTTTTTTTGAGTATGCGCCGTTTGATAATAAAGATTATTTTTATTCTTTTGGTAAAAGTAAAGTGAGATATTCCGGCGAACATTCTTTTTTAATCCTTTGCACTCCTGAACAAGCATTATTTCTTAGCACAAACCAAACATTGAATAGAAACTTAGTAATGATAGTAGCGTTGTTTCTTTTGTTTAACATTCTTATTTGGTTAATCGGTAAAAGGCTGGTTTTACTGCCGGCACAATCACTGCAGTATTCACTTAATGCTATTGCAAACGGAGATTTGAGTGTGAGATGTAATATCTCAAATAACTTTGGAAAGTTAAGCACAATAGCAAAGTCATTTAACAATATGGCTGAAGCTCTTGAAATACAGACAAAAGAAAGAAAGTCCGCCGAAAGTTCTCTTCAAAAAAATGAGTTGCTATTTCGTACCTCTTTGCAAGTTCTGCAGGAAGGGTTCGCAATCCTTTCGCCAATAAAAGATGCGAAAAATAAAATTATTGATTTCAGATATGATTTTATTAATGAGAAAGGATGTAAATTAATCGATAAGTCAAAGGAAGATGTTTTATCCCATACTTTACTTGAATTATTCCCCGGCTTTAAGGATTCTGAACTTTTTCAAAAGTGTGTAAAAGTGGTAGAAATAGGAGAGCCGATTTATGAAGAATCCTACACCTATGGAGAAATAGAAAGCGGCGCAAGATTATTAAATCGTGCTTTCGAATTAACAGCAGTAAAACTTGGTGATGGATTAATCGTAACTTGGAAAGATATTACAAAAAAAATGCTTTCGATCGAGAAGATCCGTTATCAGGCAAATTTACTGGAAAATGTAAATGATGCCATATTAGCAACAGACGAGAATTTTAGAATTACCGAATGGAACTTAGCTGCGGAAAAATTATATGGATGGAAAAAGAAAGAAGTCTTAGGTAAAAAAGTTTGGGATGTAATTATTTCGGAATTCAGTGACGAGCAGAAAAAAAATGCCTTAAAAATAATGCACGACGGCGGTACGTTCTGTACCGAAGTGTTACAGTATACTAAATCTAAAAAGCCGATATATGTCGAAGGCAGAACAATTGCATTATGCGATCAGATGGGGAGAGTAATTGGCTATGTCAGCATGAACCGCGATATAAGTGAGCGGAAAAAATTGGAGAGTGAGCTCAAAAGCCGTGAACGGCGTTCAAGAGCCCTCTTCGAAAAAATCTTGATTGGTCTTACGATGATTGATCTTGACGGTAAGTTTATCAGGGTGAATCCAGCTTTTTGTAAATTTGTTCTTTACAATGAAAATGAATTATTACAAAAAAGATTCCATGATATAATTCATAAAAATGATGCTGAGCAAATGAAAGCTATGTTTAGCGGTTTTATGAACGGGACTATAAATTCAGCGGATTTAGAAAACAGATTTGTTAGACAAGATGGCAAAACAGTTTGGGGACGTATTAATGCGGTTTTATCAATAGACCCTCAAAAAGGTACAAAATACATTATTGCTGTTGTATCGGATATAACCAATAGGAAACAAGCCGAAGAGGAAAAAAGTAATCTCTTTAGGAAAGTTCAGAATGCTCAAAGTCAGTTGCAAAAGCTTTCCGAACGTTTAATTGAGGCACAGGAAACCGAAAGGAGAAATATTTCCCGTGAATTACACGATGATATAGGTCAAACTTTAACAGCAATTAAAATAAATCTCACAACATTTCAAACTGCAAGTGTATCACAGCCTCTGCAGAATTGTGTGAAAGAGACAATTGATCTGGTTGAACATTCGCTGCAAAGAGTAAGAGAGCTTTCATTAAACCTGCACACTTCCGTTTTGGATGATCTGGGTTTGGTATCTGCCATTGACTCGCTTATCAAAAGAATTTCCGAGAGAAGCAATATAAAAACAACATTTAACAGTGAACCCGCGGAATTAAAAATAAATAAAAGATTTGAGATTACGATTTATCGTATTACTCAGGAGGCTCTTACAAACATATTGAAACATTCTAAAGCAACAGAGGTAAATATTTTTCTCTTAAAAGAAGAAAACAAACTGAAATTATTTATTAAAGATAACGGCATAGGTTTTAATGTAGAAAAAGCAAAAGCAGAGGCTCTAAACGGGCAAAGTATTGGTTTGCTTAGTATGGAAGAAAGGGCACACCTTTCCGGAGGCGAGCTGAAAATAAACTCTGTAAAAAACAAAGGCACGGAAATTCGTCTCGAGCTGAACATTAACTGATTGTTTATTATGAAAAATTCATTGAATGAAATTACAATTTTGCTTGCTGATGACCACACGCTGCTGCGTGCAGGCATTCGTTCCTTGCTTGAAAAAATTAACGGTCTTAAGGTAGTTGGAGAGGCGGGTGACGGACGAGAAGCACTGGCAAAAATAAAAAAGCTTAAACCCGATGTTGCGCTGATTGATATTTCAATGCCGGAGCTAAACGGACTTGAACTTACAAGGATTTTGCACAAGGACTTACCGGAAGTCGGTGTCATTATCCTTTCTATGCATACAGATGACGGATATGTTCTTAAAGCATTGAACTATGGTGCATACGGTTATATTTTGAAAGATGCCGCTCCTTCCGAACTGGAAATAGCAGTAAATGCTGTTGCAAAAAAAGAGAAATATCTTACACCGTCAATTTCAAAAAAAATAATTGATGGCTACGTCACGGCAGATAATTTTGAAATGGAAAAATTAACTCACCGGCAGCGGGAAGTGTTGCAATTATTAGCTGAAGGAAACACTGTCAAAGAAATTGCATTTAAGCTGAAAGTAAGCATTAAAACAGCCGAAGCACATCGAAAACAAATTATGGATAGATTGAATATACACGATCTGCCCGGGCTGGTAAAATATGCTATTAAGAATGGTATAACCGTTGCAGAGTAAGAAAGAAAAAATTCTTTCTTCGGATACCTTGGTACAAAATAAAAACCGCCAAGCACAAAGAAACGCAAAGGAAAATTAAACTTAGCAATACTTAGCGCGTTCTTGCGGTTAATATTTATCCCAAATTATGCAATAGGATTCGAAACTTGTGAG
>DYLN01000271.1 GCA_020722085.1 Melioribacter roseus | reverse complement strand
CGGCAGGCGGGGTGTTGGCAGGAAAAACATCGAGCGTAGATTCCACTTTTCGGGGCGGAATCCCCTCAGGCGGGGCAACGCCCCCGCCTGTCCGCTGCACACAATGTTGGGCTGTTTTTTGCATTCTAACTCTTTTTGCGTTCTGCTTTACTAACTTCAACAATGATTTTCTCTCTGATTTCACTGTATGCACGTCCGTTTGAGATAAGTGCCATTGTTTCAAATGTAATTAGAGAAGATGAAAGCAATTGAACATAACCTATAAAGTAACTTTGGCTTTGTGATGCGGACAAAACCATAATCAGAAATAACAGACCTACTATTAACATAGCCTGAAACATAGACGCAAACAAAAATACTTCTCGAACTTTGGTTTGCTGTAATACCGTTAGAACATGCTGGTTGTCTTCGTTGATTATTGAGTTTTGAAAGGGAAAGGCTATAGCGGCGATGCCAATAAAAAAGCCTATGAGCAATTCTTGATTGGACGAATAAAAAATCGCTATTTGTGAATAATCAAACCTAAACAGCATAGGCAAAAAACTTACTACCATGCTGGTTAAGACTGGTAAAACATAGCCATAAACAAGCAGAAATTTAGTTTTCATTGGGCGGAAATAGACGATTTACTTCACTTTCTATTCTGACCAAAGCATTCTTCAATTGCTTACTTGTGGCGTTTGTCTCAATACCCCTAATCAATGACCTGAGCTGTTCAATTTTACCTTTAACTGCCGTTTTCCCTTCGTCAATTAATACAGATTCGCCGTTTTTTTGTCCTTCGATTTGAACACCACCTTCTTTGTACCCCAATTCAGCCAAAGCACCCGAACTATAAGCCTTTGAACTTTCATCTACCCTAATTCCTGTAGGGGAAATAAACTCTTGTAAATATTCAGTCAAACGTTGCTCTATCATCTCGTCATAGATTCGCTTTGACCATCTGTTTAACTCTGGATTAGGCAATTTAAGCCTTACACGAAAACGGAAAATTTTGTCCAAAGTTCGCAAGTGTTCCAAAATTGTTCCACGAACTGATATAGGCTCTAATCTTGGCGCAACGGGAATAGATGTATAAGATTTGGCATTTTCAATAATTGCATGAAAATTTCTCAACCAAGTTTCACCAGTAGTCATCCCCGCTCGATTCTCAACTATAACAATATGCCGCTTCCAATAAAACAAAAGAACTATAGTATCTGCTGGTGGAGGATTTGACACAGAGGCGCCAATTGTAAGTGAGTCATCAGTCACTATGGTACTGGTCTTTTGCAATTGGCTTCTTGCCAGAATAACCGATGAGAAATTATTTTCAAGATTTTGATAATTTCGCAATGACCAAGTATAAACTGCGCGGCGAGTTTCTTTTTTGAAATCATATTCACGACTGCATACAGTGGCTAAATACTCAGCTAGCCATTCATCGTCAGTTCGCTTGCCTGCGTCACAAGAACTGAATAAATCATACCTGTATTCTTTGTTTAGCCGATATAGGAAAAAATTGAAAGTATCTCTTTGCATTTAATCGCCATCCTTGTATGCAATTTTGGCAAAATAATTTCCTGACATGTAGATAACAGCCCAACGGTTGGTTTTAGCGGCAGCGGCGGGGCAGGCAAGACTCCTTTGC
>DYLN01000270.1 GCA_020722085.1 Melioribacter roseus | reverse complement strand
AATCCTCGTTGGCATAAACGTTGACCAGCTAATAAAAAAATATCACGACAAAGGGCAACTTTATCTTGAAAATCCGGAGGAAACAAAAGAAGAATTCATGAAAGATATCATAAAGAATATTCAGGAAGCCAGCTATGATAAAGATACTGAAAAAGGAATCGTGCAATTCATTGATGATTTAGTTAGTGGGAAAATTGAACTTAGGGCGCATCCAAAAAAGAAAATTCATGCAAAGGTTTATATTTTCAGACCAGCTACTTTTAATGAATATGCACCGTGCGAAGTAATTACCGGCTCATCTAATCTTACTGATGCCGGACTGGGTACAAATCCTGAATCAAATTATGAGTTCAATGTTAGTTTGCGTGAGTTTGAAGATGTAAAATTTGCAACCGAAGAATTTGAAAGACTTTGGGCTGAATCAGTTCCGATTTTAAAGGCAGAAGCTGACAGGATTAAAAATCAAACCTATTTACGTGATGATTTTACTCCATTTGAGTTATATATCAAAATGTTAATTGAATATTTTGGTAAACGGGTAGATTACGACCCGTACAACATCGACTTGCTCTTACCTCCAAAATACATACGCTTAAAATACCAATCCGATGCTGCCAATCAGGGATATGCTATTATGATGAAGCATAATGGTTTTATTCTGGCAGATGTTGTTGGTTTAGGGAAAACTATTATTGCATGCATGATCATTAAAAAGTTCATTTATGAAAATGGCACACATACAAAGGTTCTGGTTGTTGTACCACCTGCTATTGAAGATAGCTGGAGGCGGACAGTAAAAGATTTTGAACTCGATAATCATTTCTCTTTCATCACTACCGGCAGTTTGCATAAGATACTCGATAGAAATAATTATTCTTATCCGAATCCTGAAGAAATTGACTTGGTTATCGTGGACGAATCGCATAAATTCAGAAATGATTACACCGATATGTATCTGAAATTACAGGAAATCTGCAAAAAACCAAGAAGTCGCCCCTCTGAAAATGGAGACACTCGCAAAAAAGTCATTCTCATTTCGGCAACACCTTTGAATAACCGGCCACAGGATATCGAAAACCAACTTTACCTGTTTCAGGACAGGAGAAATAGCACACTCGAAAATATCAGAAACTTACAGGAATATTTCAAACCCATAAATGAGCAGTATAAAAAACTGGCTAATGAGAAAAAACTGAATATTAAAAAACTCAAAGCACTATTCCAGGAATTACGTGATAATGTAGTGGAGCCGCTGGTAATAAGACGAACAAGAACTGATATTGAGAACAACAGCGAATATTTGGAAGATTTAGAACAACAGAGAATCAAATTTCCTAAAATTGATGATCCCATTGCTCTTTACTATAAATTGGATGAAAAACTCAGTAAATTGTTTTTCGATACCGTTTCACTCATCGCTGGTCTTGATGAAAATGATAATGAAACTGAGGGTTTAGGATACTATCGTTACCGGGCTATTGAATTTCTGGTGAGGGACGAAGATCGCAAAATATACGGCGAAGTAAGATCCATATCACGCAGGTTAGCAGCCATTATGAAAACACTTTTGGTGAAACGACTCGAAAGTAGTTTTTATGCTTTTACTCAATCCTTGAAAAGATTTAAGAAAGCT
>DYLN01000102.1 GCA_020722085.1 Melioribacter roseus | reverse complement strand
ACGTGATTACTTAATCGAATCCCGCATCGTTCCTATTTTCAACATCTCACATGATTACCCGTTTATGCCTTTGGTTAATTTTATTATATTACATTCTAAAATCCAGGTGCTATTAGATATATTGGAGAAATAATTACCTCGATCAATATTGTAATTTTGACGGAAGTAATTTTTATAAATTTCCCTTGATTGGCACGGTCGTACTGTGGCAATAAAAAGAAGAACCGAGATATTAGTAATCTTAAACTTAGCAGAAGGAAATATAAATGAGTAAGCGTGCAAATTCCGTAGACGAAAAGAAAGATAGGTTGATCGAAATCAAAGCAATGTTAAACGGCTTTTGTAAAAAATACTTAAACGAGGAGTTGGAAGGTTATGCAATAAAATTATGTGATGAGCTTAGCAGGAAAAGAAAAATTAATATATTACGTGGGCAAAAAGAAATATGGGCAGCTTCCATAATTTATGTTATTGCACGTCTTAATTTTTTATTCGATAGAGATAATGAAAAATGCATAACAACCGATATAATAAGCGACTTTTTTAATGCCAATAAATCGACTATCGGCAGCAAAGCGACCCAAATAGAAAAAATATGTAATTTAACTATTGGAGCCGAAGGATACTGCAGTAAAGAAATAACTGATTCATTTTCTTTTTATCAAACTCCCGAAGGGTTTATCATACCTAAAAGTATGATTGGAGACCGAGAAATTATTATTGAGTCCGTAGAAGGTGAAGAAGCAGATAAAATTGAAGAGTTTGTTGAGAATCAACGAAATATGGAAGTACAGAAAATTAGGGAGAAAAAAGAACGAAGGGCTGAAATAAATAGGGAAATTGCGGAGAATAAGAAAAAGAAGAATGATGATAATCAAATTGACCTATTTGGCGATTTATAAATAATTGATAATGAATATAAAGGTTTACGGCATTTCGGAAAATTCTAAAAAAATTAACATCTCAAAGCAGTTGTCTTGTTTCAGTAAAGTAACAATCAATTTTATTCCATAAACTAAAAATGAGAGTTCAATAATGGGTATTACAATATATTTTCAAGGTAAACTAAAAGATACACAACTGATAAATTCGCTGAGGGATGAATTAATTGATATATCGGAAGCAATGAATTGGGAGTGTCAGTCTTTGGATGAAGATTGGTCAAAACCATCGACCGCAAAATTAATTGTAAATAAAGAACGATTCGAAATAGTCGGGCATCTTCCACTTAAAGGAGTCCAGATCAAGCTGCATCCTGATTGTGAACCATTATCAATATATTTTGATGCGGAAGGCTACTTGAATACACCAATGTCAATGATCTTGATAAACGAAGGGAAAATAAAACCTGAAGATTCATTTAGTTCCGTAAAGACTCAATTCGCTCCTACCGATATTCATATATCGATAATAAACCTTCTGAAATATCTTAAAAAGCGGTATGTTCCAAATCTTAAGGTAATTGATGAAGGAGAATATTGGGAGAGCGGGGATAAAGAAAAACTGATAGAGAAGATTGCATTTTTAAATGAAAAGATTGATAAGGTAGGGGAAATCCTTGAGTCGATTGATCCCAAATTTCTTAGCCGGTGTTCACCAGAACAGTTAGCTAAAATCCTTGAAGAGAAACTAAAAAAGAACTTATAAACCGAAGATTGATAGGGGAAAATATTTCAAACCACCTGTTTTCCGCAATGGAGCTCCCGGATTTACCACGCGAGATGTTTTACTATCTCACGTGATAAATAGCGTCTGGTCGTATAGCCCTAACCTCTTAAAGTAAAAATAGTTATGCTGAAAATTACCCCTGAAAGAGAAACAATTAATATGTAAATTTGCATAAAAACGAAGAAAAACTTTCAATATTCACCATCAAAAGTAAGGCTTTGTAATCATAATTTCTCATATCCCTTATCAACAAGTTCTTCAAAGAAAAATTATTCAGCCATCAAGCAAGCAATAGCGGCAGTATTAACAATATCGTCAACGCTGCACCCTCTGCTTAAATCAAAGAACGGTTTTTTTAATCCTTGATTAATTGGACCAACTGCCTCTGCTTTGCCTAATCTTTGTGCAATTTTATAACCGATATTACCGGAATTCAAATCAGGAAATATTAAAACATTAGCTCTGCCGGCAACATCGCTCCCGGGAGCTTTTTTCTTTCCTACGGAATCAACAACGGCAGCATCAAATTGCAGCTCCCCGTCTACTTTCAAGTCGGGACGTTTATTTTTAACCAATTGAACGGCTTGACGAACTTTATCAATTAGCTCGTGTTCCGCACTGCCTTTTGTAGAGAATGAGAGCATTGCAATGTAAGGTTCTTCGCCCGTTAATTTTTTGTGATTATCTGCAGTAGAAATTGCGATATCGGCTAACTGCTGTGCATCGGGGTTTGGATTAACCGCACAATCAGCAAAGCTGTAAATTTTTTCAGGAAATACCATTAAGAAAAAACTTGAAAGAATAGAAATGCCTTCTTTCAGTCCGACACAAAAAATTGCGGCTCTTGTTACATCAGCAGTCGTTGCTACCGAACCGGAGACACTGCCGTCTGCCATTCCTTCACTTACCATCATAGCACCGAAAAATAAATCTCTTTTAATCGTTTCCCTTGCCTGCTCAATAGTTACGCCTTTGTGTTTTCTCTTGTTGTAGAAAAAATTTGCAAAGTCGCTAAGCTTATCGGACTTTTCAGGATCAATAATGCGAATATTCTGTAAGTCCACCCCTAATTTTTGAGCATCACTTCTAATCTTTTGTTCGTTTCCAAGTGTAATTACCGAAGCAATTTTTTCTTTAGTTAAAATTTCTGCTGCTCTTAAAACTCTTTCATCGTGTGATTCGGGAAGCACTATTGTTTTTTTTCTTTGCGCAGCTTTAGATCTGATTTCTTCAAGAATTTGTAATTGAGCCATTTTTTGGATCCGTATTTTTTTGAAAATGATATTGCAAATATAGAGAAATCTACTGAGAGGCGGACATGAAATTTACGAACTGCATGGGTGAGTACGTCTTAAAAAGTTCAATTAATAGAATCAATCCGTGCTAATCAGTGCAATCCGTGTCCTAGAAATAATTGAACAACGCTTGAATTTATAAGCAGAATGTTAAATATTACGTGTGAAAAAAGATTTGCTAAATGCTCATTAAAGACAAATCAAATAAAAAATACACACGGCTTGCCTTCGCGGTTCTTGCGCTGCTTGTTATAATTTATTTGTCATATCTTTTCTTTGATATAATAATAATGCTGACTATAGCTTTTCTTGCGGCAATGGTATTCAACCCATTTGTCGTCATGCTTGAAAAAACCGGTTTGGAAAGAATCGCTGCGGTTTTTATAGTTCTTATTGCAGGCGCTGCCATAATTGCCGGCGCTGCGTGGTTCTTATTCCCTAAAATCGTGAATCAATTCAATGCAATTTCTAAAACCGTTACACATGAAAACATTCGTTTTTTATCTTTGGAAATAGAAGACTTCGTAAATAAATTTATCCCTTTTGTTGATGCAAAAGAATTTGTCAGTTCACTCAATAAAACCATCTCGAATATAATCTTAAGTTCGGTCAATAATATTTACAATATCGTTTCGAGCCTTCTGTCATTGCTTGCCCTTTTCATTATTGTTCCATTCATGACTTTCTTTTTACTTAAAGATAACAAGAGAATCGTTAAAGGAATAATAAATATAATGCCCAACAAATATTTCGAAGTTTCTTACTGGGTAATACGAAAAATTTCTATTTCGCTCGGCAGATTTGTCAGAGGATGGATTTCCGATGCGATAATTGTTGGCTCTTTAGCCGGTGTTGGTCTCGCAATTCTGGGTGTCAATAATGCAATGTCGATTGGATTTGTTGCAGGGCTTGGTCATTTAATTCCATATTTTGGACCGGTAATAGGCGGCGTGCCGGCAATAATTATTTCAGTGATTCAATTCGGTAACCTTACAATGCTGCCTAATATTGTAATTTTGTTTATACTAGTATACATAATAGATAACGGTTTTATCCAGCCTCATATCTACTCAAAAAGTACCGATCTTCATCCCCTATTAATAATTATTTTGATAATTATTGGCAGCCAGCTTCTTGGAGTTTTCGGAATGCTCCTTGCTGTTCCTGCATCTACCGTAATTAAAACTGCAGCGCGCGAAATTTATTTCGGCTATAAAAATTACAAAATCATTCGCGTATAACTCTATGCACTTTGCGCTATGCTCTTTGCACCGCTCAATTTGAATCTCTAACTTTCTTTAGATAGTTTTTCAGCTAAAATTGTAAAGGAAAAATGAAAATCCAATTTATCGGTGCAGCGAAAACCGTAACCGGTTCAATGCATTTAATTTCAGCCAACAGCAAAAAATTTCTACTTGACTGCGGGTTATATCAAGGTAAAAGAAAAGAAGCATACGAGACTAACAAAAATTTCGAGTTTTTCGACCCCAAAGATATCGACTTTGTAATTCTCTCTCACGCTCACATCGATCACGCTGGCAATCTCCCGTCTCTTGTCAAAAAAGGTTTTAGAGGAAATATTTATTCAACGTTTGCGACAAGGGACTTAGCTAATTATATGCTAAAAGATTCCGCCCATGTTCAGGTAAAAGATGTTGAA
This sequence comes from Melioribacter roseus, assembly GCA_020722085.1. Taxonomy (GTDB): domain Bacteria; phylum Bacteroidota; class Ignavibacteria; order Ignavibacteriales; family Melioribacteraceae; genus Pyranulibacter. The sequence goes on along the minus strand of DYLN01000102.1, from coordinate 6,412 downwards.
TACGTAAATAAAAAAAGGAAGAAAAAAGGACAAAATCTTTTTGAACCTCTATATACGGAAGAAGATGCACAAGCAGCTCTTGATCAATTTGTGGGGATAAACTATCACAGACAGCATGAAATTGCTCCGGGAATAAAATTAATTTTTTACGATGCCGGACATATTCTCGGTTCGTCGATTATTTTTCTAACAATCAATGAAAACGGCAGAGTTATAAATCTTGGTTTCTCAGGTGATTTAGGACGACCCAATCTGCCGATTTTGAGGGATCCGGAAAAAATTCCCGATGTTGATTACTTTATCTGCGAAAGCACTTACGGAGGAAGAACACATGAAAATCCCAAAGACTCCGAAGCGAGGCTGACTCAAGTATTAAAAAAAGCGATTGAAAGGAAAGGAAAAATTATTATTCCTGCTTTTAGTGTCGGCAGAACTCAAGAGCTTGTGTATACAATCCACAGAATTTTTGAAAGCAATGCATGTGAAAGGATTCCTGTCTATGTTGACAGCCCGCTTTCGGTAAATGCAACAGAAGTGTTCAGAATGCATACCGAATGTTTTGATTATGAAATCTCACAATTCCTCTTAAAACATGAAGACCCGTTTGGATTCAATAGATTAAAATATATTACTACTGTAGAGGATTCCAAACATCTCAACGAAATTCATGGACCGCACATTATAATTTCAAGTTCCGGGATGTGTGAAGCCGGAAGAATTCAGCACCATCTTGCAAATAATATCGAAAACCCGAATAATATAATTCTGATGGTCGGTTATTCCGCAGAAAACACACTCGGGAGAAAAATTATAGATAAAGAAAAAAAAGTAAAAATTTTCGGCGACGAATATAACCTTCGAGCAGAAGTGATAACAATGGATTCATTCAGTGCACATGCGGACGGAAATGAATTAATTAATTACTGCAATCAATTTGATAAAAGCCGGCTTAACAAAATGTTTTTGGTTCACGGCGAATATGACCAGCAGCAAATTTTCAACGAAAGACTGCATGCAATCGGCATTCAAAATATTTACATACCGCAAAAGGGAGATATTTTTGAAATTTAGTCTGCCGTTTCTTATCTGGATTTTATTTTACTTTACTGGATGTCAGAGACAGCAAATCAACGAACCGGCAGATACAAACCTGCCGCCGGATATACCTTCCGGCTTTGAAATTTACACGGCGCATGACGGTTTTGTTTCCCTTGACTGGACGCCTAACTCGGAATCAAATCTGCTGGGTTATAATGTCTACCGCAGCAGCGGCGATACAAATAACTTTAAGCTGATCGATTTCACAAAAAATAATTATTACCTGGATATATACCTTCAGTACGACACAGCTTATTTTTACAGGATAACTGCCGTCAATAATAAAAATCTCGAAAGCCAGCCTACAAATTACGTAAGTGCAAAACCAGAAAATCTCTTTCCACCTGCTGCCCCCTACTCGGTTTACATAAATGCACGCAACTGGTACGATACACTTTCTATTGTACTGAACTGGAATCAACCGCCGGATTATGATATAGCTGCGTTTCAAATTTACCGCGATACCATAGATAACTTTGATGCGGATTCATCAACTTTTATTGCCTCAACTAAAACAACATATTTTACTGATTTTAAGAATCTAATTTTACTGCAAAAGTATTTTTACAAAATTATCACAATCGACAGAGGAAATTTGAAGAGCAGACCGTCGTCTTTAGTATCCGATGAAATTCTCGATTTGCCGGAATTGGTTTCTCCCCCCGACAACATTACTTTAGATTCCATCCCTGTATTTCGCTTTAGAACTGTCGGGGTACAGGCAAACTACAAATTCATTATTCAAACAAATGAATTTTTCGGTGTAATTGAAGAGATCGATTTTTCATCGGATAAAATAAACGAGATTATTTCTATTCCGGCAAACGGTTTGTATCTTGGCGAGTCGAGAAAATATTATTGGAGAGTATTAACTTACACGGCAAGTGAAACCGATCCGAACAGCTTCAGTAAATTGTTTAGTTTTACGTATAACCCGACATACTGAAACGGAGAAGATTTGAAAAAAGTTTTAGCAGCGTTATTTCTATTGATTTTTACTTCATCTCTTTTTGCACAGTTCGAAAGGGACACTTCAATATTTATGCTGATGCCTTTTCGAAACCGTCTGGTTACTGCCGGCACTGATAAACAACTGAATACTTTTAATTTCGTTTCACAGCTTAAACAGTTTTATAATACCCCAAATCTATTTTTCGGTATAAACGAGAATTTTAATTCAACAATTATACGCTCGGCTGATTATAATATTAAAGACGAACATTATCTTTCGGCAATTGCAGAATATCAATTTTCCGGTCTTGCTAAATTTGGTTTTTTGTTCAACAACAATGCATATTCCGATGATAGAAAGACCGCAATAAATAAAGCCTCAATACTCAACTTTTCCGGGTATACACGAATTTCTCCATCAAACAATTTGCAGTTAATTCCCTATTTCGGACTTTCAAACAATACACAAATTGGAGAAAGCAACAACGGCTTTATCTACGGTACTGATGCATTAATGAGTGACCTGCAGCTTGATGACTTTGATTTTAATTCTTCTTTCAGATTTCAGAACGAAGATATCTCCCCCAGGAAAAATTTATTCAGACATTTTAACGTAAACATGCTGAATAAAATTGACGAGAATTTTTCAAACATCATTTCCGGATATTTTTACCAGCAGAGAAAAGATTTTTATTTTGCAGCAGATACGGTAACAGCAAACGAATTCAGCATTACCAATAATATTCAAAGCAGAATTGAAACAAATTATTATTTGCAGAACCGTACAAACTTTACTCTGCCGGATTCGAATTTTGCCTTTGATTTGCTTGGTAAAATTTCATGGCGTAATATCGATAGAAATACACGCTATATTTCCCTGAAAAATATAACACCAAACATTTTTGATACCAGAATTAACGAATTTAAAATTGAATTAAACGGCGGAGCTGAATATAAAACCGAAAACTTTAATTCAATTGCAAAAATATCTTTTTTGGAAAGAGATGAAAAACATATACCTAAAATGATCGAAGGTGCTAATCCCTTTATATACTCGGAAAGTGAGGCAAACGAAATTCAAAAAAACTACACTTCGCTGCTAACCACCGTTTCGATTACAGCTAATTACAAAATATCCTCAAAAGATTTATTAAGCTTTAGTATATTCCACAGAAAATTAAGATACGATACACCGAGCGAATTGAATTACGACGACAGAGACGAATTACTTTCAATTGCCGGAATAGTTTATCAAAGGAAACTTTCTCCATTCTTTACCGCATTCATAAATATTGAAGGAAGCATAAACAAAATTGTGTACATTTTTTCCCAGCGAAGTTCGAACAACAATGTTAAAAGAATTTTAAAACTTTCTTCCGGCGGGAAATATAATGGAAGCAAATTTACTTCTTCAAACACTGCAGAGGTTTCCGCAAATTATACTGTATTTGATTACGAGGATCTTAATCCAAACTTTAAAAGTTTTTCATTTCGTCAGTTTGTTTTCAGAGATTCAACAAGTTTTTTATTTGCAAGAAATTTGAGATTGTTTATTACCGGCTACATAAAATTATCAGAGCAGGGTGATTTTAAATGGCAGCCTTTTTCAAGCAGACCGATAAGGTATCTAAGCGAAAGTTACGCGGAGCCGAAAATATTCTACGAATATCAAAAAATAAGTTTTGGCGCCGGTGTCAGATATTTTTCCCTTGCTACTTTTAATTATAATAACCAATTACAAAAAGTACAGCTTTCAGATTACGTAAGTATCGGTCCTGTCAGCGAAATTTCAATTGATTTGTATCAGCGTCTGAATCTCAAGTTTTACGGATGGTACGAGTTTATAAGAACAGAAAACAACGATCACAGAGGATTAGCAAATATGACATTCAGGCTGCAATGGCAGTTGTGAGCTGCCTTAAATCAGTCAATTTAACCTTGCAGAAAGGGGTTATCTCTTTTTATTTTTAGCAGTAATATCTTGCTGCAATCATAAAAAAGGTACCAATGTGTCAGAAAAAATTTACTCAAAAGAAATTCCGAGCGACCCGAATATACTTCCCGAAGCCGAAGAATTTATACTTCGGGTTGCCAAAGAAGTTAACCTGAATAAAGATAAATACAATAATCTTGCTCTCTCGTTTTCCGAGGCTTTATCCAACAGTATAACTCACGGGAACAAACTTGATAAATCAAAAAAAGTTTTGTTGACAATAAAAGTGAACGAAACAAAAATGACCGTAATAATTAAAGATCAGGGCAAAGGCTTTGATCCAAACACAATTCCCGATCCCACCAAACCGGAAAATATTCTTAAAGACAACGGAAGAGGAATTCATATCATGAAATCATTTCTGGATGACCTTAAATTTAACTTCACAAAGGACGGCACCGAGACAATTCTTATTCTTTACTTAAAATAATTTTTTAATTAATACCTCACGTCATATTTCTTATAAAGGAAAATAGTATATAAACTTTATATATTTGTGTAAGTCCACATTTAATCAAAATCACTTTAGGAGAAAATATGGCAAGGAAAAAAATTGCTTTAATTGGCGGAGGACAAATCGGCGGAGTTCTTACTCAACTAATAGCATCAAAAGAACTGGGCGATGTAGTCCTTTACGATATTGTTGAAGACCTGCCTCAGGGTAAAAGTTTGGATATAGCTGAAGCCTCAAAGGTAGACGGCTTTGATGTTAATTTAAAAGGAACAAACGATTATAAAGATATTGAAGCATCGGATTTGGTAATTATAACTGCAGGACTTCCTAGAAAACCCGGTATGAGCCGCGATGATCTGCTCGTTACCAATGCCAACATTATGAAAACCGTGGCAGAAAATGTAAAAAAATTTGCACCGAATTCAATTGTGATTGTTATTTCAAATCCTCTTGACGCAATGGTAACTCTGTTCCAAAAAATCTCAGGTTTCCCTCACAATAGAGTTTTTGGTCAAGCCGGTGTTCTCGATTCTTCTCGTTTTGCTACTTTTATTGCATGGGAACTTGGTGTCTCTGTTAAAGATGTTAACGCTTTGGTTTTAGGCGGACACGGAGATACAATGGTTCCAATTGTAAGATATGCAAATGTTAACGGCATACCCGTACTGGAACTGCTCGAAAGAAAATACAAAGACAAAGCAAAAGTTAAAGAAGTAATGGATGCAATGGTAAACAGAACTAAAATGGCTGGCGGCGAAGTAGTTAAGTTGTTAAAAACCGGTTCGGCATTTTATTCTCCCGCTGCATCGGCTGTTGCAATGTCTACGTCCGTTTTATTAGATGAAAAGAGAGTGCTTCCTACTTGCGCTTATCTTAACGGTGAGTTTAATGTTAAAGGATATTATGTAGGTGTGCCCGCCGTACTCGGCGCAAACGGTGTAGAAAAAATCATCGAGTTCTCTCTTAATAAAGAAGAACAGGCAATGTTTGATAATTCCGTTAATGCAGTCACTAAATTGGTGGCGGATATGGAAAGGCTGGGGTTTTAGTATCAAATATTTAGAAAGATTCCATTTTTTAAAAAGATGGGATCTTTTTTCGTCAGTAAATGGGCATCATTAAAACAAAAAACCCTCGTGCAAGAGGGTTTTTTTAACAATTAATTTATACCAAAAAATTAATTCACAGATTCCTTAACACTAATAAATTTTCTGTTATTCTTTTTTACTTCGAAATTGACGTAGCCGTCAGCGGTTGCGAACAAACTATCGTCTCCGGCTTTTTTAACATTTAATCCGGGATGAAATTTTGTGCCGCGTTGTCTTACTAAAATTGAGCCGGCAGTTACAAACTCGCCGCCGTATGCTTTCACTCCAAGATACTGCGGGTTGCTGTCTCTTCCGTTCCTCGATGAACCTTGACCTTTTTTATGTGCCATAAAATTTTTCTCCTTTTTTATGCAATCTTTGTAACTTCAATTCTAGTTAAGAGCTGCCGATGACCTCTTTTCTTTTTATATGAAATTCTTCTTTTCTTCTTAAAAACAATCACTTTGTCATCCTTAAGATGTTCCAAAATCTTTGCATGAACCTTTGCACCCTCAACAAACGGCGTTCCTACTTTCGTAGCTTTCCCGTCGTTTAATAATAAAATATTATCGAAAACAACTTCGGATTCTAAATCGGCAGTAAGTTTCGGAACGTAATATTTTGTGTTTTCAGTTACTTTAAATTGTTGTCCTTGTATGTCAACAACGGCAAACATTAAACCTCCAGCTAAAATTTTAGATCATAAATATAGCAAAGAGAAAGAATATTTCAAAAAGTTAGATGAATTAGAAAAAACATCTCTCTTCCAGTATTGTCCAAATTATTTTTTATAACGGGGAATCGATTTGAAAACAATTCATTATTTGG
>DYLN01000269.1 GCA_020722085.1 Melioribacter roseus | reverse complement strand
TCCAACTCGCCCCAGCCTGAAATCGAGCTGTTTCCCAGGACGCTGTGTTAGCCGCTTTTTGCCTCTGTCTCAACAGCCTTAAGATTATCCTTTACAAGGTTGGTGGTTGGATGGTTTTCTCCAAATGCACCTTCATAAATTAGCAGTGCTTCTTTTAGTTTATCGGCGGCTTTTTGATGATTACCTTCTTGCCAATATAATAAGGCTAAGTTGTTCAAGACTTGCGCTGCGTCAGGGTGGTTGTGTCCAAGTGTGTGCTCGGATATTGATAAAGCATTCGTCAAATATCTTTCGGCTTTTTCAAAATCACCAGTATCCATCATCAGTAAACCTAAATTTGAATATGTGGTCGCAACTATGGGATGGTCATTTCCAAATACTTTTTGTTGGATTTCTAATGCCCGAAGAAAATATGAATTTGCTTCTTCATAATTTTTACTATTTTGTAGAAGCATACCTAAATTGATTAGAGTTGTTGCAACGCGAGGATGGTCATTCCCAAAAAGCCTTTCAAGAATATGTAACGACTTTTTGAGGTATTCTCGGGACTTTCCAAAATCTCCCAATTCTCTGAACGTTGCTCCAAGATTATTTAGATAAACAGCCATCCCGTATTGATCGCCTATTTCTTCACTAATTTTGATGGCTTTTTCAAAATATTCAATTGCACTTGTTAAATCTCCCATCGCACTAAATACAGTGGCGAGATTGGCTAAACTCGAAGAAATTCCTCTTTTGTCATTCAGTAACTCTTTTATTGCAAGAGATTTTTGATAACACTCTCTAGCCTTGTTTAGGTCGCCAAGTGATGATGCAATATTACCCAAATTTTGTAGGTCTGCTCCAATACCTTGCTGGTCATTAACGGCTTCATGAATTGACAAGGCTTGTTCAAAAACTTGCATGGCTTCAAGTAATCTTCCTGCGTCGCCATATGCAGTTCCTAAACTACCTAAAATATTGCCTTGTGAAGTTCTATCTCCGATTTCGTTACTGATAATCAATGCTTTTTCTAGGGACTCAATTGCTTTTATGGTATCACCTGCTTCAGAGAGGGAATTGCCATATTCCAAAAAAGCCTTCATCTCAAGAGGCTTATTTCCTTCTTGTTGCGCTTTTTTAATTTGATTAGTAAGTGTATCAGTATTCTTCATACTTTTTTACCTGTTTATTTTGGAGTCATCCAAAATGCGGCTATTTCAAGCGCAACTGCGACAGCAATCATTATCCAGCCTACCCAGCCATATGGTTCACCTGTGGCTATATTTGCGCCGATAGATGCCGTTATTCCAGCAATTATTGATAAGGCAAAAATATAAGATGAACGATGTTTCTGCTCGTCGTACTGAAGCATTAACTTTTGATTTTGCAACTCTAACTCGTGGTTCTTTTCAGATAATTTGCTTATTTGGATTTCGAGGTCAAGAGTATGAGATAATGCCAATTGCTTTTCTTCGTGAAGTTTTTCAATCAATGGGGGATTTTGAACATATTCAGATACATCGAATCTTTTTATCCAATCCGAAGTTCTTCCAATTATTCTTCGCTTTACTTGAAAATCGCTTGACATTTTTGATTTCAAAATCCCTAACTATTTTACGGATAGCGGCTAACGGCTGGTTTTAGCGGCAGCGGCGGGGCAGGCAAGACTCCTTTGCCCAAA
>DYLN01000011.1 GCA_020722085.1 Melioribacter roseus | reverse complement strand
GTGTGCCTAAAGTTTGTCAACTGTTTAATATTAAGCAGACAAAATTAATTGAAAAAAGTTTGGTGCTGTAAATTCAAATGGGTATCTGCGAAAATTGATTAAATATGGGCAGCAAACGGCTGTTGTAGATCGGAAAGCCATTCCGACCACGGCTTGAATGGAAAGCAAGTTCAGGCATTATAATTGATATAAAAACTGTTTCACAGGAAAATTTTATGGCTGAAAAGAATAATAAAAAAATTCTGGAGGAACTTAATTCTCCCGATCCTTCCGTTAGAAGAAATACTATTGAGCAAATTAATAACTGTGATTTAGACGAGGAGTTTTCAGACAAGCTTTGCGAGCTTTTGGAAGATCCGGATAACGGTGTAAAAGACGCTGCATTCCAGTTATTCGTTCGGCTAAGAAGTAATCTTCTGATCTTAAAACTAACTAATCTGATTTTTTCGGAAAATATAGCATTGCGGAATCTTGCCGGTGAAATTTTATATCGTATTGGCAAGCCTGCTGTCTTTTCTTTACTTCAGAAATTGGAGAATGCAAACGAAAATGATCAGAAATTTATTATTGATCTTTTAGGACAAATCGGCGATGCCTCGGCAGAAAAATATATTATCAAAGTTTTAAAAAACAGTGTCGATTCCAATATTAAACTTTCCTGTATAGAAGCATTAGGCAACATAGGACTTCAGTCTTCAATCGATTATATAATTGAGCTTTTTGGTCAGGAAGAAATTTATAATGCTTCGGTCCTCGAAGCAATGGGTAAGATAGGCGGGGACAAAGTTTTGGAATTTATGCTGGGCGTATTCGATAATTCTGATTATCTGTCAAAGTACTCCATCATTGAGAGCTTGAAATCAATAGGTGACGAGAAGTCTTTTTTCTTCTTACTTAACAAAATGAACGATCTTGACGGCGCATTATTATTTGCGGCTATTGATACGATTAATTCGCTGCGGCAGAAATACGGTTTTGACGTTCCTCATGATGAAAAAATGAGGAACTTGATTCTTACAGCCGTTGATACAACGGATTTGCAATTTAAAAAAGCTGCACTCGAGCTTGCAATTCAATTTGACGATAAACAGTTAAACGATTACATGTTCAAGATCTACGGATTGGATACTGAATTGGATAATTTGATTGCCGGGAAAGCAATTGAAAAACCTTTGGAATTTTTGTCCGGCTTAGCCGATTATTTAGAAAATAATAAGAATAACGGTAAAGAAATAATAGGTCTTATTAATTTTTTAATTTTAAACTCTCTTGAACAGGTACTGGAACCCGATCAAGAATTATTGAGGCGGAAAGTTGCAAATACACTTAGTAAATATTTGTTACATTCCGATGAAGAAGTAAGGAGAATGTGCATTGAGTTGATTTTTACGATTGACAATAAAAATGCCGTTGTGCTTGCAGAGTCGATGCTTGAAGATGAGATAGTTTGGAACCGTTTAAGAGTAATTGAGCTTTTAGCTCAGAATAACTTTAAGATGCCGCAAAACATTTTATCAAAACTGCTTAACGATGAAGATGAAATGATTAGACAAACCGTTCAACAGTTATATTTAATGGAAACAAAAACGCTTTCAGCCTTTTGAAAGCATAAAGCAATTTGTTTAACGATTATATTCTCAAAAAGGATTATGCTAATGTTTCAACAGACAGCCGTACCAGTCGGGTTATTAAGTAATATCTCACTGCCAAAAATTACTTTGTCGGATAAATCATTCAGTATGTGGAGAAAATTTATTTTTGATAATACAGGGATTTATTTCCAGAATAATAAAAAGTACCTTTTAGAAAGCAGACTGCTGCGAAGAGTTAATTATCTGGGATTAAGTTCATTTGAAGAATATTTTAATTATGTGATTGACACTACTAATTTTTCAAAAGAAATAAGCCATCTTTATGATGCGATAACAATAAACGAAACATTCTTTTTCCGCAACCAGCCGCAGTTTGACTCGCTTGTTACAACTATTATTCCTGAATTAATTCAGAACAAAATAACTCAGGGGATCACTAAAATCAGAATCTGGAGTGCAGCCTCATCTAGCGGGGAAGAAGCATACACGGCTGCTATGATAATATCGGAATTAGTGAAACCAAAATTCCCAAATTTCAGTTTTGAAATCATTGGTACAGACATTAATAAAGCTGTAATTGAAGCAGCTAAAAAAGCTGTCTATCGGGAATATTCTCTTCATCAAACTTCTCCCTATTACATTAAAAAGTATTTCAACAGAAATGGAAATTTCTACGAGTTGAAGCCCGAAGTTAGATCAATGGTTTCTTTCAAGACTTTGAACCTGTATGATACTTTTGCCGTAAAACAGATGAACAATTTTGATATTATTTTTTGTGCAAACGTGTTAATTTATTTTAACGCCGAATCTAAAGCCCGTGTTGTCTCAAATCTTTACGATTCGCTGAATAGAAACGGATACCTATTTATAGGCTATTCGGAAACACTGAACGGGGTTTCTAAAGCATTTAAACTCGTTAGTTTCCCAAAAACTATCGGTTATAAAAAGGAGTAGTAAAATGAAGAAGGTAATTTTAGTGGTAGAAGATTCGCCGACTATCAGAAAATTTGTGGCTTTTGCTATGCTCTCGCACGGCTACAGTGTTATTCCTGCTTCAGATGGAATGGAAGCACTTGAAAAACTACCAAACGAAAAAATTGATCTTATTATTACAGATCTTAATATGCCGAATATTGACGGACTAGAACTTGTTCGGACTATCAGAAATAGTTCCGAGTTTAAAGATATACCGATAATTATTCTAACTTCTTTATCCGGTCAAAATGAAGTTGAAGCAGGGCTTCATGCCGGTGCAAATTCTTATTTGATTAAACCATTCGACCCTAAAAGGGTAGTTTATGAAGTTGCTAAATACTTAAACTGAGAGGTAATTATGACGCTGAAATTTTTAGTTGTAGATGATTCATTAACCATGCGCAGGATAGTCGCTAATTCATTAAAGAATTTAGGCTACGAAAATTTCGTAGAAGCCGTTGACGGCAGCGACGCATTGAACAAGCTTGCCGCCGACAGCACAATTAATTTTATAATTACCGATTGGAATATGCCGGGACTTTCGGGGTTGGATTTGCTTAAAGCAATTAGATCTAATGAAAAACTGAAAAAACTTCCCGTGCTGATGGTTACTACAAGGGGCGTAAAGGAAGATATTGTAGATGCAATGACGGCAGGCGTTAATAATTATGTTATTAAACCTTTCACTCCACAAGTGCTGAAAGAAAAAATAAATCAAATATTAGAAACATATAATAGGTGAATTTTTATGGGCTCTAAAAACATTGTACAGGTATTTAACAAGCTCGACGACCTTAAATTGGTTTTTAATTACGGTCAGAAGATTATTCCCATAATTCAAAACTTAATAGATTTTATGAGAGAAACAGTTCCGCTGCTGGAAAATATTAATAACTCCATTTCTGAAAGCACCTCAAAAATTCCCAAGGCTTCTCATAAAATTAACGATGTAACCCACGCTACCGAGCTGGCAACAACTGAAATTCTTGATATGGTAGATAATATCTCGGGTGAAATTTCCAAACTGGAAAAAACATACGACGGAAAATTTAATGAGATGAAATCGATCTTTACTGCTGAAGAACTTGAAGGAGCAAAAGAAAGCATTAAAAAGATAAAGGATTATTCGAACAATATTACACTTTCACTCCAGGTGCAGGATATTACTGCACAGCAGCTTGCAGCTGTTAACCATTTGATCGAATCGGTTCAGAAGAAACTTGGAGAACTTATTAATGATATTGAGGACGCTGATCTGGACAAAATAGATCGGATGAATCTGGAACTTGATGAAAAAATTACATTTGATCCGAATGCCTCTTATATCAAAAAAGATGATCATCAAAAAGTAGCAGATATGATTATGGATTCGAATAATCTTAGTTCTCAAGAAGAAGTTGATAAACTATTTTGTAAATAATATGAAAACAACAACTGAACTTGCGGTCTTTAACGACCCCGGAATGAAAGAAATTGTTGAAAGCTTTATTGTCGAAACAAAAGAAATCATCGAAAATTTGGATCTCGATCTTGTCGAACTTGAAAACAATCCTGAAGATTCCGAACTGCTCAATAAAGTTTTTAGAGCCTTTCATACTATTAAGGGAACCTCCGGTTTCCTAGGGCTGGAAAAACTTCCGCTTCTTACTCACAGGTGTGAAGATATATTAAACAAACTCAGAAAAGGCGAAGTCAGTTTAACCTCTGAAATGATGGATGGCTTACTTTCAGCTTTTGACAGGATTAAGCTGCTTTTAAACTCGATAGAAACAAAGAAAAATGAGGATGTAAATATTCAGAAGAGTATCAAAGAACTGGATAACATTTTGAACAGAAATTCCTCCCGGAATTCTGTGCCTGTGGCGAAAGGGCAACTCAAAGGGAAGAAAGCAAAAGAAAAAATTAATCCCGGGGAAAATCAGTCTGCTAAAAATAACTTGGAGAAAACAACAGCGGCAGGTAATGAAAATAATGCTAATACAGAAAATCATCCGGCAGAAAAAGCGGAAGAACCGGCAGATACAGAAAAAGAAAAATTAAATACCGCTTCCAAAAAGGAAGACACAAACATTCGGGTCGATGTTGAAAGACTCGACCAGTTGTTAAATATAGTTTCAGAACTTGTACTCGGCAGAAATCAACTGGCGCAGATTTCAAGCCGGTTTGCCGCAGAATTTGAAGGGACCGACCTTGCAAGAGATTTATCCGAGACAACAAAACATATTGATTTGATGACTAACGAACTTCAGCTTGTTGTGATGAAAACAAGAATGATAAAAATCGGTAAGGTGTTTAACCGCTTCCCACGACTGGTAAGAGATTTATCAAAAGAGATGAATAAGAATATTCGTCTGGAAATTGAAGGCGAAGAGACCGAACTGGATAAAACTCTAATTGAAGAGATATATGATCCGTTGGTACATCTTGTCCGCAATTCTGTTGATCATGGGATAGAAACTCCGGAAGTAAGGAAAAATGCCGGCAAGGACCCGGCTGGAAAGATTGTTCTTTCGGCTCACCAGGAAGGAAATGATATTATCATTTCAATTGAAGATGACGGAAAAGGAATTGATCCAGTATTAATTAAAGAAAAAGCAGTAAGCAAAAACTTGATTTCCGAAGCAAAGGCAAACGAACTTTCGCTGCAGGATATATACAATCTCATATTTCTGCCCGGGTTTTCCACAGCTGAAAAGGTAACAAATGTTTCCGGCAGAGGTGTGGGGATGGATGTAGTGAGAACAAACGTTCAAAAGCTGCGGGGTATCATTAATGTTGAATCTGCTGTTGGCAAAGGCACTAAAATAATTATCAGGCTTCCGTTGACTCTTGCAATTATAACTGGAATGATTGTTAGGATAGCAAGAGAATATTACGTAATTCCATTAAGCAGCGTTGTTGAGGTAATAAGAGTACACAGTGATAACATTTATTCCGTTAACGGTAATGAAGTTATAAGAGTGCGTGATATTGTTCTGCCGATTGTAGATTTAACCCACCTCCTCAACAGGAACAATTATTCTGATAAAACGGTTGTTTGGCAGTATATTGTTATGTGTGGAATTGCGGAAAAAAGATTCGGAATTAAAGTTGATGAATTACTTGGACAAAAAGAAGTAGTAATTAAATCGCTTGGCAGTTATCTCGGCGATGTGAAAGGGATTGCCGGTTCAACTATAATGGGAGATGGTACAGTTGTTATGATCCTTGATATGGGTGAATTAATAAATATGAAGAAATTGTAAATACTCAGTCTCAGACTGTATGCAGCCGGACAGAAATATGAACGTAAAAACAAGAGTTTTGATTGTAGACGATTCCGCTTTTATGCGCAAATCGTTGACTTTGATTCTTCAGGCGGATCAATCGATAGAAATTATTGATACTGCAAGAGACGGGCTTGAAGCTTTAGAGAAAATTGAAAAACTGCGCCCCGATGTAGTTACTCTCGATATTGAAATGCCCAAGATGGACGGATTGACCGCTCTTAAAAAAATAATGCAGGATTTTCCAACTCCAGTTTTAATGGTAAGTTCTCTTACCGAAGAAGGTGCGGAAAGTACCCTAAAGGCACTCGAACTTGGAGCGGTTGATTTTATTCCAAAGGGAAAGTCTTTCGTGAATCTCGACTTTGTTAAACTCAAAGAAGAAATCATTTACAAAGTAAAGTCGATTGCTCACAAAAAGAAAATTCAGCAAACGTATGCAAGAATAAGCAGGCTTGGTTTGGACAAAGCTGTTGTTAAGCCTGTTTATGACGAATCAAAAATAAAAAATAATTATAAAGCAATTTGCATGGGTATTTCTACCGGCGGACCGTTTTCGCTGCAAAAAATTTTGCCTCAAATTTCTCAGAAATTATCAGTGCCGATTTTTATAGTTCAGCACATGCCTCCGAAATTTACAGCATCATTAGCAAGCCGTCTAAATGCACTGTGCAAGGTGGAAGTTAAAGAAGGTGTTAATTCCGAACCAGTTAAAAAAGGAACTATTTATATTGCACCGGGCGGAAAGCAGATGACTGTTTTGAAAAACAGTCTCGATGAAGTCTCTATTAAAATTTCCGATTACCCTAACGATACTTTGCATAAACCTTCGGTTGATGTCTTGTTTGAATCTGCTGCAGATGTGTATAGGAATCAACTACTGAGTATAATCATGACCGGCATGGGGAAAGATGGCACAAAAGGTGTAAAAAAAATAAAACAAAACGGCGGTAAATGTATTGCACAGGATGAAGAAACCTGTGTTATATATGGTATGCCTAAATCTGTTATTGAAGGCGGATTAGCAGATATTGTCTCGCCCCTTGAAAAAATTCCAGATTTAATCAATATGGGAGTCTAAAATGGGAAATAATTTTTCAGAACCGATTTATTTGGAAATTATTCCGAACTCATCTTCTTCTAAAAAAAATGTGATTAAAAAAAATGAAGCCGTTATTGCAGGAAATACTAAAATTACCGTTGAAGAAGAACCTCACGAAAATGTTAAAATTATCTTAAAGAAGGATACAGATGATATTGTGAAAGAAATTAAATTTATCTGTTCCTGCGGACAAACAAAAAAAATTACGCTCGATTATTCTGAATAATAAATAACAAATGGTCAATTTTAGCCAAATCTAATCCTCAAACCGATTAAAATTTTATAAAAAAATAATTTTTTACTGGCACTGGAATTGTTTTTCAGTTACAAAAAAAAGGATTTGCTGTGCCAGTATCGAATATAAATCTACTCGAAAAATTTCTTAATTACTGCTCGATTAAAAACCAGATAATCAATAAAAACATTGCAAACTCTGACACCGAAAACTACCACAGACAGGATGTAGAATTCAGCGGTACTTTTAACGAGCAATTGAATTCATTATTGAAAGTAACCGAGCCGCAGCACATTAGAACATTTCAGAATCCAAATCAGAATGACTTTGAAATAACAGAAGAAAAACCCGACGGTTATCTGATAAACGGAAACAATGTTGATATCGAAAAAGAAATGGCAGAGCTTGCCAAAAATACGCTCAATTACCGTTTTGCCTCGAAAAAAATAAGCGACTATTTCAAAACATTACAAAGTGTAATTAAAGGCGGAGGTCAATAATGAAAATTAGCGGAGCATTTAAAGCCTTCGATATTAGTGCAAAAGGTCTGGCACTTCAGAGAAAAAAAATGAATCTGATTGCAGAAAATATTGCCAATTCAGAAACTACCAGAACGAAAGATAACACACCTTACAAAAGACAGTTCCTCAGAATAATTCAGGATGAACAAAGTACGGTTAATACTCAGGCTAATGATATGCAGCCTCAGATCAGACTTCAGGGAACGGAGGAAAATCATATAACGAATTTGCAGACCGGGTTTCCGGGAACAAATGAAAACAGCGGCGACGGTGTCGATTCGGAGGTTGAGCTTGACAATACTGAAGGCGAGCTTGTGTACATGCCGAATCATCCCGATGCGGATGAAAACGGTTATGTTCAAATGCCTAATGTGAATATTATCAACGAGATGGTTGATATGATTGAAGCAACAAGAAACTACGAGGCAAATTTGACCGCTCTTAATTCAACAAAACAAATCGTAAAAGATACACTGGAGATTTGATATGAAATTATCTTTTAACAATATCGGTAATTATTCTCCGTTGATGAAAACCGGAAGTCAGAACGGTATAATGCGGCAGCATCCGAAAGTAAAAAATTCCGTTGTACAGACATTGCCTAATCCAGAAGAAATTCAGCCGGAAAACTTAAACAAAGAAGAAAAAAAACTTTTTGTTTCAATGTTTCCCGAAAGCAAATCGGATATTATGAAATACAGTTTTTACAGCAGAGCAGGCAAAAAATCCGAAGTTACTATAGGGACTTTAATCGATAAGAGAGGATGAAAATGGAAATAAACAGCATAAAAAATTTTGTACAAACGCCGTCTCTTATAGAAAAAAATAAAACAAATACACCGACAGATTTTGAAAACCTTTTTTCCAATCTGATTAACAATGTCAAAAATTCTCAGCTCGAAGCAGAAAAAGCAACTGAAAAATATATCAACGGGGGAGACATTCCTCTGCACGAAGTAATGATTGCTGGAGAGAAAGCTAAAACCAATTTACAGCTTCTTATGGAAATTCGTAACAAAGCAATTGATATGTACAAAGAATTAATTAGAATGCCTGTTTAATTATGAATAAAAATCCATTCAGCGAATTGTTGCAGCTGTTTAACAGACTTGCACCGCAGCAGAAAATTTTAATTGGCGGTGCGCTTATTGTTGTAATTGTTTTATTTGGAGTTTTTATCAGCATTATTAATGAACCAAATTATTCTAATCTGTATTCAAATATTTCCGAAGAGGATGCATCAAAGGTTGTGGATTACCTCAACTCCCAGAAAATTTCTTTTAAGCTGGAAAACGGCGGCAGGACTATTAAGGTGCCGCAGGAGGCAGTCTATGAGACAAGACTTGCTCTTGCAAGCAAAGGAATACCTTCTTCAGGGATAATCGGTTACGAAATTTTTGACAAGAACACAATGGGAATGTCGGAGTTTATGCAAAAACTAAACTATAAACGTGCTCTTGAAGGAGAACTTGCGAGAACAATAATGCAGCAAGAGGGTGTTTTAGGCGCACGTGTAATGATAGTTATGCCTGAAAAATCCATCTTTAAAGACGAAGAAAAACTTCCTTCTGCATCCGTAGTTTTGAAACTTAAGCCCGGTTATAGTCTTTCACAATCGAATATAACCGCAATGGTAAATCTTGTATCAAGCAGTGTTGAAGGGTTGAATCATGACAAAGTTACAATTATTGATACTCAGGGACATCTCCTTTCAAAAAATAATGACGATAATTCTTTAATAGCGGCAACATCAACTCAATATGAATTAAAGCAGTCGGTGGAAAAATATTTTAGCCAGAAAGCACAGAAAATACTTGATGATGTATTGGGATACGGAAATTCTGCTGTTCAGGTTAGTGTGGATTTGAATTTTGACCAGGTTGAAAAAACAATGGAGCAGTATGATCCCGATTCGCAGGTTGCCATAAGCGAACAAACCGTTAAGTCGGAAAATAGCGGCAAAAAATTAAACGACTCAACTGCTAACGTTAGTCAAAACACAATTACCAATTATGAGATAAATAAATCGATACAGAAAGTTGTTGAAGGTACCGGCAATATAAAGAGAATCAGCATTGCAGCAGTTATAAACGATATTCCACAGGAAATAGAAAAAAACGGTAAAAAAGAGTTTACATATCAACAGCGTACTCAGGAACAGCTTAACAAGTTCGGTCTCATAATAAAAAATGCACTCGGTTACGATGAAAACAGAGGAGACAGTTTTTCAATTGTTAGCTTTCCTTTTGAACAGACAAGCCTTACTGCATTTAATGTTCCCCAAATTGAAAAAAATAATAATTTAATACCTGACAATGTTGACAAGTGGATTAATTTGGTTTTGATAATTCTGGCGATTGGTGCTTCGTTGTTTATAATTAAAAAATTGATGCAGAGACTAAAAACGGAGAGAATTTTATTAGCACCTGTTCAGCCGGGACAAATAGACAATACTCTTTCTCTCCAGGCTGCACCGGAAGAGAATGCCGGCGTAACTCAGCCGCTTGTGAAAAGGAAGAAGTTACAACTGCAGATGGGTGATATTGAAGATGAAATTTCTGACGAAGCATTAAGAAAAAGAATGCAGCAGGAAAGGATTTCTAATTATGTTTCTAAAAATCCAGTAGACGCAGCAAAATTGATAAATTCATGGTTGCACGAAGATGAATGAGGCAGACAGACTGCAAATAAGAGATAAGAGCACACCGCAAATTAAAGGTGTTCAGAAAGCTGCACTACTTATGGTTGCTCTTGACGTGGAAACTGCGGCTGAAGTTTTTAAGTTTTTGGATACTACCGATGTGGAAATGATTTCAGCAGAGATTTCACAGGTGAAAAACACACCTTCCCGTACTGTTGACCAGGTCCTTACGGAGTTTTACAACATGGTGACTGCAAGGGAATATATGCTGGAAGGGGGTATTGAATATGCACAAAGCATTCTTGAGAAATCATTTGGACTAGCTAAAGCCGCAGAAATAATTGAAAAAGTAAAAAACCTTACAACACTTAAAGGGTTTGATGTTCTGAAAAAAGCCGATTCGGCACAGCTTATAAGTTTTCTTAATAAGGAACACCCTCAAACTATCGCTCTCATACTTTCTCATTTAAATCCAGACCAGACTGCAAGTGCTTTGAAGGAGATGCCGGAATCTTTGAGGGCTGAAGTAGCATATAGAATAGCGACTCTTGGAAAAGTGTCGCCCCAAACTCTCAAACGAATTGAAAAAGTTGTAGATGAAATGGCTGGACTAACAATAAGTCAGTCAATAAAAAAACTCGGCGGTCCACAGACTCTTGCTTCTATATTGAACAGATCCAGTATTTCCATGAGCAAGGAAGTCCTCGAAAAAATAGAAGAGATTGATGCAAGTGTTGCCGCTGAAGTTCAGAGACTGATGCTCTTGTTCGAAGATTTAATTCACATGCACGATAAAGATCTTCAGAAGGTATTGCAAAATATTGAAAGGAAAGATCTTGTTTTGGCACTAAAGACTGCCGATGAAAAATTAAAAAACAAAATTTTCTCCAACATGTCCGAACGAGCCTCCGACTTGCTGAAAGAAGAACTGCAATATATGGGTATGGTTAAGCTGAAAGAAGTAGAAGCAGCACAGGCAAGAATAATGGAAACTGTAAAAACAATGGAAGAAAACGGTGAAATTTCCTTGAATATACGCGGTAACATGGAAGATATTTATGTCTAGTCGGCACTTAACTATCAATTGTAAATAATCGATTGAAAAATTTATGTCTGGAATACTAAAAATATCGGCTAAGAAAAAAGTAAACATTAAAGAACTCAATTCTTTCCAAGTGGATGTAGTTGAATCCAAAGAAAAGAAAGAACAGAGTTTAATTGATACTGCTTATTCGGAAGGCTATGAAAAAGGTTATCTGAAGTGCAAAGAGGAACTTGAAAACACTTATACCGAAAAGGTTCAAAAGAGAATGAAAGAATTAAATGAAATTACTTCGCATCTAAATAATTCGATAAGAGCTTACGAGGAATCGTTTGAGAAAATTGTTCTTGAACTTTCTTTTTTAATTTCCGAAAAAATAATTAAGGAAAAACTCGAAAAGAATTCACGGATAAACGAAACACTTGCCCTTGCGATGAAAAAAGTAATCGGTGCAAACGACGTAATAATTAAGATAAATCCGGATGACCTAAAAAGATTGAGCAACGAAAACAAAAACATTTTGAATGATACTTCATATTCTAAAATAAAATTTGAGCCGGACGAAAAAATCGAGCCCGGTGGATGCCTTATAGAAACAGATATAGGAAATGTTGATGGAAGAGTAAACGCACAATTGAAAGAAATTAAAAGAATGCTTGAAAGTTTGAATGTAATGCCGGAAATGTAATTGTATGATAAATCTGATAAATAAATACAAAAACGCTCTAGCCGATTTTGACCCTGTAAAGGTCAACGGCAAAGTGACCGATGTAACCGGCTTGGTAATAGTTTCTTCGGGACCAAATGTATCTCTGGGTGAAATATGCAAAGTAGTTAACAGCAGCGGCGAAGAAGTTTGTAAAGCAGAAGTTGTAGGGTTTAAAGAAGGAAAAGTTCTCTCAATTGCATTGGGGGAGGTGCAAAAAATTTCCCCAGCATGCGAAATTATTTCAACCGAAAAATCTTTTTCAATTCCGCTCGGCACACAACTGCTGGGAAGAATAATTGACGGGCTCGGCAATCCTATCGACGGCAAAGGCGAAATTGAACACTCTACTTTGAGAACACTTTACAGAGAACCGCCGAATCCGCTCGAACGAAAAAGAATAAGGGAACCTTTGCAGACGGGAATTAAAACTATTGATGGTTTGCTTACCGTGGGGAAAGGCCAAAGAATTGGAATTTTTGCCGGAAGTGGAGTTGGCAAAAGCGTTACAATGGGTATGATTGCAAGAAATACTAATGCCGATGTCAATGTGATAACTCTTATCGGAGAAAGAGGAAGAGAGGTACGGGAATTCATCGAAAAAGATCTCGGAGCAGAGGGATTAAAAAAATCTGTTGTTGTAGCTGCCACAAGCGATAAATCAGCACTGGTTAGAATTAAAGGTGCTTACATAGGAACGACCATTGCTGAATACTTCCGCGATATGGGGAAAAATGTTGTCTTGATGATGGATTCAATAACAAGATTTGCAATGGCTCAAAGAGAAATAGGTTTAACAGTAGGAGAGCCGCCGACTACAAAAGGCTATACACCTTCTGTATTTGCAATTTTGCCAAAGCTGCTTGAAAGAGCAGGCAATACCGCCAAAGGTTCTATCACAGGTTTTTATTCTGTTCTTGTAGATGGCGATGATATGAACGAGCCGATTGCCGATGCGGTACGCTCAATTTTAGACGGGCATATTGTTTTGTCACGAAAACTTGCGAACAGAGGACAATATCCGGCAATTGATGTGCTCCAAAGTATTAGCAGGGTAATGCCTGATATAGTCGATCCGAAGCATAGAAAAAGAGCAATGACTTTCAATGAGATTCTCGCTGCATACAACGAAGCCGAAGATTTGATTAACATCGGTGCTTATGTAAAAGGCAGCAATCCTCAAATTGACCATGCAATTTCGAAAATCGGAGAACTTCGAGTTTTTCTTAAACAGGACATGATGGAAAAATCTACTTTTGAACAATCAAAAGCACTGCTCGAAAAAATTATCGAACTTCCGTTGAGTTGATTATGTCTGTATTTGTTTACAAATATGAGTCTATTAAGAAAGTAAAAAAACAGCTTAAGAATAAAGCTCAATCTGCTTTAAGCAATATCGAAAAAGAAATTTTATCCGTTCAGGAAGGAATTCAAATTCTCTCAAAAAATTTGAAGGAAGCTGTTGCCGAAAGTGCAAAAGCTAAAACTATGGGTGAAATTCAATTTAAGAAAAGTCATGAACTGCTTATCCTGAAAAAAATTGATCTGCTTAATAAGAAAGTAGAAAGCTTGAAAAAACAAAGAGAAATTCTGCGTGAGGATCTGATTCAAAAAACTAAAGAACATAAAATTTTTGATACTCTAGAGGACAATTTCAGAAAAGAGTTTAATTACGAGGAAAACAAAAAAGAAAATAAAACATTTGACGAAGTTTCTGTGCGGAAATTTTCTCGGAGCGGCTTATGAAAAATAAAATTATATATTCGACTATTTTCTTAGCAGCTTTTTTGATTGTTACCTTAGTAATCTATCTGCTCAATGAGCATTACACAAATATTTTCCGGTTTGATTTTTCAGCTAGAAGTGCTGTAAGTAAAATTTCTTCGGTGAATCCCAAGCCTGTTCGGGGGTCGGGAAAGGCTTCTGCGGCAGGTTTATCATTAAGCCAGTCTTTGCAAAATAAAAGTTTACCGGAAATTGTTACCAAATATGATACTGTATTCATTGCTTCGCCGTTGAATGATAAACTGCTTGATTCGTTAAGAATGATTCGTAAAATGGTGGAAAATATTATGAATAAGAGAAGTGTAAAGAAAGTTGCTGCTGATTCATCGCTGACTAATAAAAAAAAAGATGAGGAGTGGCTTTCTCAAACCGCAAAATTGTTCGAAAGCATGGATCCAAAAAAGGCAGCTAAAATAATTCAAAAATATTCCGATAATGAATCAAGAGAAATACTTTATAAGATAAAAAGAAAGCAAGCCGCTGCTATTTTATCTGAACTGAGTCCTGATGCGGCAAAAAGATATACAGAACCCTTATGATGACATTTAACCCAATATTCCTTCTTGATATCCCTGCTAATAACGGGGCGAGCCGCAGCAGATCAGTTCCAAAAACCACTTATTTGTTTAGCGATATTATAAAATTGAATATGAACAGCTCTGATGAAGTTGCCAACATGGATGCGGACACTGATGCTGCTTCTGGGAATAAATTATTAGACGCGAAGGGGAGTAACACTTTATCACTAATTAAACTGATGTTCCCTGATTCTGTCCGCGGAGAAAAGAACATCGGGTTAAGCAAAGAAACAGGGTCTAAAACAGAGTCAAAAGACAAAACAGAAAAAGCGACTATTCCCGGGACTATGAATACCAATCTGCCTCTCTTGGTTGATTTTAACCAGCTACTTTTTCTTTTAAATCAAATTAAGACTAATAAAGTAAAAGAAGAAGTTTCAGCGACAAATAATATATTGATAAAGAAATTTTCCATAGTTGTTAATGCAGATCAGCTTTCACAGCTTATCAATGATATTAATAACGTAGGGGGAATAGATGAGTTAAAAATAAATCACCCGAATAAAGGCAAAAATGAAAATGCAGCGAACGGAAATGCTTCTATTGACGACACAATTTTAAATCTGCTTAATCAACAGGGAAGCAATATTGAAATTTTATCAAACGGTATTAAGTTCGTCATAAAACAGTCGGAAGCTAATAGTATCCAAAGCGAAACGGCAAAGTCAATATTAAATGATTTTAATAATGAACTGTCGAAAGTCGAATTTAGAAATACAGCCGCAAATGCCGAAAATTTTACAAATGCTGCTGATTCAGAAAATGAAAAAGTAAACGAGCAGTTATTAAAAATTACCCGGGAAAGCAAAACTGCCCCGGAATTATCTAATGCTTCCATCTTCAAAAAAGATGGAAGCAATAAGCTTTTTGTAGTTGAAATTAACCCTTCGGCATCTGAACCGGATTTAGATTTACAGTTTAAAATTGCGGAATCACCTTTTGATAATTCTGTAAAAACAAATGACGGGAAAAGTTTATTAAATAATTCGGGCACAAAGAATGTTGATGATTTCTCTGTTGATGTAAGCAATAAACTTGCCGGCGGTCGTATTATTTTCATTCAACCCGAAGAAAACGACAATAATACACCGGCAATATTTAATATCAGAAATTATCAGCCGGATAAAGTCCGTTCCCAAACTGCACCGGCACAGACCGAAACTACAGATTCGAGTGCGTTTGAGTTGTTAAAAAATATGCAGCAAAGCCAGAGTAAGAATTTTGCCGATACTAATTGGAATGAGCCGCTTCGTGGAATTAATTTTGAGCAAACAACGGCTGCTTCTATTAATGTAAATCAAAATGATGGTGAAACTAAGAACGGCATGAAACCAGATTTACAATCTTCCGGTAAGATTATTGACCTGCATAACAAATTGAACTCTGCTGAAATTGACTCACAAGCGGATAAACACCCTGCGGAAAGTCCTGAAAATTCTTCTCATCACAATACTGCTGAAACCGGTGCCGATAAAAACAACGGCGTGAAAACAAAAATTATTGAAGTTAATTCTGCGGCTTCCAAAACTTACAATGATAATCAACCCAAGTCTGCTAATTTTAATTTTGTATTGGATGATAATAAGCCTGTAAATACCAGCAATAATTATTCTGCAGATAAGGCAGAAGATGTTGTCAATGCCTCGTTTGAGTTGTTAAAAAATATGCAGCAAAGCCAGAGTAAGAATTTTGCCGATACTAATTGGAATGAGCCGCTTCGTGGAATTAATTTTGAGCAAACAACGGCTGCTTCTATTAATGTAAATCAAAATGATGGTGAAACTAAGAACGGCATGAAACCAGATTTACAATCTTCCGGTAAGATTATTGACCTGCATAACAAATTGAACTCTGCTGAAATTGACTCACAAGCGGATAAACACCCTGCGGAAAGTCCTGAAAATTCTTCTCATCACAATACTGCTGAAACCGGTGCCGATAAAAACAACGGCGTGAAAACAAAAATTATTGAAGTTAATTCTGCGGCTTCCAAAACTTACAATGATAATCAACCCAAGTCTGCTAATTTTAATTTTGTATTGGATGATAATAAGCCTGTAAATACCAGCAATAATTATTCTGCAGATAAGGCAGAAGATGTTGTCAATGCCTCGAAAAAAGAGGATATGACACAGGCAGACAAAAATGTAAACGGAAAAGATAACTCAGTTTCGTCAGGCAGCATTAAAGAATTAACTGACACATCAAAATTTACCGATACCAGCAAATCGGAATTGACCACTCCGCGGGAAAACAATAACGGTTTTGCCGGCAGTGAAAAAGCTGCTTATATAGTTGATAAATTAAACAATACTTTAATAATGAAACCCGGAATTTCTGATACAAACTTAAAACCGGCAGTGCATATAAATAATCTTATAAATGAATTATCGAATTCAATTAAGAACAGCGATAAAAAAGAGATAGTTATAAAGCTTGAACCGGAAAATCTCGGCAAAATAAATGTTTCTATTGAAGTCGATAAAAACGCGGTGAGTGCGAAAATTCATGTTGAAAATGATCTTGTGAAACAGATATTAAAAAATAATGTAGATGTTCTTCAAAATGCGCTTCTCGAGAGCGGATTGAGTGTCAAGAATTACAGTGTTACTACAGATTCGGGACAAAAAAAACCTGCACAAACGAATAAAAAGAAAAAAGCAGCAGTTGAAAATATTACTCCAGCCGGAATGAAAAATGTTAAGATAGAAATAGTAAAAAATATGGGCTACAACACATACGATTTTATTATTTAGGAGGAATTATGGTTTCTGATGTTAACAATACAACAAGCAGCACTTCCACTTTGAGCAGCAATAATTCAATTCTGGGCAAGGATGATTTTTTTAAAATGTTGATTGCTCAACTAAAAAACCAGGACCCGCTCAATCCTTTGGAAGGCACTGACTTTGCAGCACAATTAGCTCAGTTTAGTTCATTGGAGCAGTTGTCGAATTTGAACAATGCCGTTGAAAACAGTATCAATGCAAATCTTTTATTGGCGCAATCGGTTAATAATACTCTAAGCGCAACGTTAATTGGCAATAAAGTAAAAGTTACCTCAGACACAATTAACTACAACGGACAGGGAAATGTTGAATTCGGCTACACCCTGCCCGCTCAGGCAAGCTCTGTTTCGTTAAATATCTATGATCAGAATGGAAATTTGGTTAAAACTTTTGACGGACTTGAAGGCTGGGATGGCGATCATAAACTTTTATGGGATTTTACCGATAATAATGGTAGAAAATTACCAGAGGGTAATTATATTATGAAGTTAAATGCAATTGATGCATCAACTAATGAGCAGCAAAAAACGACTAGTTTCATATACGGAATTATTGATGGTGTTAAATTTACCGAACAGGGAACAGTGCTAATAATTAATTCAAACGAATATTCATTATCGGATATTCTGGAAGTGTTGAAACCATGAAATAATTGATTGTAATCGACTAAATCACACTGGTACATTTCTAGGAGAAGGAAATGAGCGAGATTAACGGTATAAAAGTTCCATTTCTGCCGCTGATAGAAAAAGGAAGTTTTAGTTCGGCGCAATTGGAAGATATTAAAAGCGGCTTTAATGATATTTTCTCAAAGGAGCTTGAGAAAGTAAAATTTTCCAATCATGCACTCAAAAGAATGGAGTCGAGAAATATTCAGTTTTCAGATGATCAGATGCAGAGACTAAATGAAGGCGTGGAAAAAGCCGAAATGAAAGGAGCAAAAGATTCTTTAATAATGATGGATAAAACGGCTTTCATAATTAATATTCCTAACAAAACGGTGATTACAGCAATGCAGATTGGAAATGAAGACAGCGATGTTTTCACAAATATTGACAGTGTAGTTTTTGTATAAAATTAATTAACAATGGAGCGGGACCTTCCGAGGACGCTCCGGCTTGCCAACTGGCAGGCAGGTTCAGCCGACTGACTGAAGCTGAACCATTTCGAAAAATAATCTTAGGAGGTTATAATGGCACTTCTAAACTCTCTTTTTGCAGGTGTATCCGGTCTGAGAAACCATCAATCTATGATGGATGTAATTGGTAATAATATTTCCAATGTTAATACGATTGGTTTTAAAGGTTCGCGTATTACATTCAGCGATACCTTTAACCAGTTTATCAAATCCGGTACTAATCCAACAAGTACTACCGGCGGTACCAACTCATTTCAAATCGGTCTTGGAATGAAGATTAACTCAATTGATCGTAATTGGAACCAGGGCACATTTGAAAGGACTGGAATAACAACGGATTTAGCATTGCAGGGACCCGGTTTATTCATTTTAAAGAGTAACGGGCAGCAATTTTATTCTCGTGCCGGTGCGTTTATTTTTGATGCAGACGGTAAACTTGTAAATCCGCAGAACGGTGCGGTTGTGCAGGGCAAAATTGCAAATGGATTAGGTGAAATTCCTGCCGGCACAACTTTGCAGGATGTCGTAATTGATAAAAACTTAAGACTGCCTGCAGTTAAAACAACTAATGTATCGTGGGGCGGCAACTTGCAAAGCAGCTCTACTACAATAAGAACCGATATTGTTGAGTTAGTTGGTAATTTAAAATTGGAAGCTCCCGGTACAGGCTTACTTTATCCAGGTCCGCTAGCTACCGATTGGAGTATAAGTAAAATTTATAACAAAGATGGCACGGAATACCAATTGTGGAGCAGATTTCAGGAAGATACTTCAAATCCGGGCAAATGGACATACTACTATGAAGTAAGAGATAAAAACGGCAGTGCACTTCCTACCCCAATAACAGGTAATAAACCATTGGACTTTGATCCTGTTACGGGTGCGTGTATAACAGATCAGTTCCAAATTACAGATGCTACAGAAAAAATCGACTACAAATTGAATTTCTCTTCGCTTAGCAATCTGCAGGCTGACAGCAATGTTGTAGTAAGAGTAGATAAAGGAGAAGTTCCAGAGCCGGTACTTGGCGCTGTTACAATATTCGACTCACTTGGTAATCCACATACTTTATCAGTAAAATTTGATCACGTTGACAGCAACAGATGGAGCTGGTCTGTATCTGTTCCATCATCGAGCGGAACTCTGAGTTCAAATTCATCAGGGGAAATATACTTTGATCCTAACGGTCAGATCCAAAGCATTTGGCAGGCGGGTAACCAGGTAACTTCTTCGCCTCCGATTCCGCAAGTTACATTTACACCGGCAAGCGGTGCAGAAGCACAGATTATAGACCTTAACTTTGGAACCGGAACTGCTGGAGTAACACAGACTAATTTGGCTTCGCAGATTGCCGCACTTTCTCAAAACGGTTCGGCATCAGCCGCATTATCCAATCTTAATATTGACCAGTATGGAAATATAATCGGAATATTTTCGAATGGTAATTCCCGTAAACTTGCACAGATTATGGTTGCAACATTTAATAACTTAAACGCTCTGGTAAGTGTTGGTGATAATATGTATAATGTTGCAGCCAATAGCGGGGATCCGAGAATTGATACCCCCGGAGAGAATTCGGCAACAACTATTCAATCCGGCGCTCTTGAACAATCTAATGTTGATCTTTCTGAAGAGTTTACGAAAATGATAATATCACAACGAGGATTCCAGGCTAATGCACGTGTGATAACAACAGCAGACAATCTGCTTCAGGAAATAACCAATTTAATTAGATAGCTTTTCATAGCGCCTCCATAAAAAGGGGGGAGTTGATTTAGCTCTCCCTCCTTCCCTGCACATTGCACATTGAAAATTGATTATTGAGAATTGATTATTGAGAATTTACTTCACACAACTTACCACTTTTCACTCTTCTGTTATATTTGTCTTCTTCGTTGGAGTCCGATGGACAACTGCACAATATTAGTCAGAATTTTCATCGCTTTTATCACAAATTGCCTCATTTTCAATTATTAGTAGTGGCATATCTATTGAACTGTACATGAAAAAAATGAATGGTAAGATGGAGAACGAAGAAAAAAAAGTTCGGGAATCCGTGCCGCAGGCAGAAGAAACCGCTCCAGTTCCGGAGCCTATAGTCAAAAAATCCGGTTTTAACATGAAAATTATCTTATTCGGATTACCATTATTTATACTGCAGCTTGTAATTGTTTACTTTGTTACTGCCAATATTCTTCTGCCTAAAATTAACCAGGGCATCACAAGCATTGAGATACCACGGGACACATTAGCAGAAAATAAAACTGCTCAGGCAGCCGATACGGCTTATCAGCAAAACAGTCTTGGAAAGTATATTTACTCGGTTGAAGATGTAATTGTAAATCCGGCGGGAACGAACGGACAAAAATTACTGCTCTCGTCTCTTGCTTTTGATCTTCCGAGAGAAGAATATCAAAAAGAAATGCAAAGCAAAGAGATTTTAGTAAAGGACAAGATTATTTCGATTCTTTCCAGTAAGACAATCGACCAATTGAGCAATTCTGTTTATAAAGATTCATTAAGGACTGAAATTTCAAACGGTGTAGGGGCACTTTTACCCGACGTTAAGATTAATAAAGTTTATTTCAGCAAGTATATTATTAATTAACCACCGGCGGTTTTGAGAAAATGGCGGAAGTATTATCACAGCAGGAAATAGATCTTCTACTTAACAATGTAAAAAGTGGTAAAGAAGAAAAGCCACAGCCTGAGCAGCAGAAGGAAGCTGTTTTATTTGATTTCAGATTGCCCAACAGAATTTCGAAGAACCAGCTGCGTCTAATAAGAAATATTCACGAAATCTTTGCTGAAAATTTTGCATCGTTTCTGGTTTCAAAACTTCAGTCTGTTGTTGTAATAAATGTTACCGCTGTCGATCAGTTTTATTATTCCGAATATGTACTTTCCGTTGCAAACCCGGCTTGCTTATTTACTTATGAAATAAAAAACACCGACATAAAAGGAATTCTTGAGTTCACGCCTGAATTATCTTTTACTCTTGTCGACCGCCTGTTGGGAGGAAACGGTCTCGGGACAAAGCAAACAAATATAATTACTCCCATTGAACAAAAAGTTCTTCAAATTGCTGTAGAAAGGGTAATGCTTGACCTCAAAAAAGCATGGCAGCAGGTGGATAAACTTGATTTTATTGTTGATCGATTTGAACCCGATGTTGACTTTGCACAAATAACCTCACCGAATGAATCCGTGCTTCTTATAACTTTTGAAATAGTTATTGCAGAAAAAACCTACCTGATGAATTTATGCTATGCAACTTTTGCCTTTGATACAATCTTGGCAAAATTATCGTCACAAAAATTTACGTCTCTAAGACCGACAAAATATCCGGGCACAACATCTAAAGAAATCATCACGCTTAATATGATGGATGTAGAAATACCGGTAACGGTTGAATTCGGTTCATCAAAAATTACTGTTAAAGAACTTCTTGAGCTGGAAAAGGGAGATATTATAATGCTGTCGAGTAAGATTGGTGATGAAAGTGTAGTAAAATATAATGACAAGAAATTGTTTTACGGAATACCGGGAGTTTCAAATAAACAGCGCGCTGTAAAGGTAACGCGCAGAAATCTTAATCAAAATCAAACTACTATTTAAGAAACAGGTTAATGTTATGAGCCAGGAAAACGAATTACAAAACGAAAATAACCAAGAAGAAATTCAGAAAGAGCCGCAGCCTGAAACTGAAGTTAAAACAGCCGACTTTGAAGAATTTGATGAATCTTCACTTCGGGGTTCAATTACAACCGAAAGGCTCAATTTTATACGCGATCTTCAACTGAATGTGTTTATTGAACTCGGACGAACTAAAATGCTCCTCAAAGATATCCTGGAACTTGAAAGGGGTTATGTGATTGAGCTTGATAAATTAGCCAGCGAGCCGGTCGACATATATGTTAATAATAAAAAAATCGCAGAAGGTGAGGTAGTCGTAATCGATAAACATTTCGGAATTCGTATAATTAATTTAATTGATACTTCCGACCGCTTAAAAGGTATTTTGTAATGCTCTTCTTCGATATACTTAAAATGATTTTTCCCCTCCTTGTAATTACTGCTTTACTTGGAGGTGCTCTGTGGTTTGTAAAAAAATATACTGCCAGATCAAAATATGCCGGCTCTAAGGAATTTTCAGTTAAGGTTATTAATACACAGATGATATTTCCCAAAAGATTTATCTCGCTCGTTAAAGTAAAGGACAAACTGCTTGTGCTCGGAATTACCGATCATTCAATAAATCTGCTTAAAGAATTTGACTTTACAGAAGAACTGGATGAAGACTTTGGTACGACGGATAATCCCGGCTTTTTGGAAATATTAAAAAGGAACATAAAACTTAGATGAGAAAGCTACTGCTTATTGGAACTGTGCTGTTAATAATTTTTTCGGGAAATGTTAAAGCGCAGACTAACCCTACAATTCCCCTGCCGAGTATTGGAATTGATATTAAAACATCCGACAAACCCGAGGATGTTTCCGTTACTTTGCAGATATTGTTTTTAATGACTGTCCTTTCACTTGCCCCTTCTCTTTTAATAATGACTACTTCTTATTTGAGAACAATTATTGTTTTTCACTTTTTAAAAAATGCTTTGGGCACTCAGCAAATGCCGCCCGGACAACTCTTAGCCGGCATTGCACTTTTCATTACTTTTTTTGTAATGGCACCTACGTGGAATAAAGTTTATGACGAAGCTATTCAGCCGCTGATGGATGGAAAAATAAAAATGCAGCAAGCTTACGACAAAGGTATCGAGCCGATTAGACAGTTTATGTTTAAAAGCACACGCGAAGAAGATATTGAATTATTTGCCGGTCTTGCTAAACTCAGCAGACCTCAAAGCAGAGCCGACCTTCCGACATATATTTTAATTCCGGCATTTATACTTTCCGAGCTGAGAATTGGATTCATCATGGGATTCTTTCTCTTTATCCCGTTTATTATGGTGGATATGATTGTTTCAAGCATTTTGCTTTCAATGGGTATGATGATGATACCTCCGATGATGGTTTCTTTGCCTTTTAAGATTTTGCTGTTCATACTTGTAGACGGCTGGAATCTAGTAGTTGGTTCATTAGTAAGGAGTTTCGGATAATGACAGAAGAACTCGTGATCGAAATTCTAACGGAGGCCTTTTACACAGTGTTTATAATTCTGCTGCCTATACTTGGTGTATCGTTGATTGTGGGAATCGTTATTTCAATTTTTCAGGCAGCAACTTCAATACAGGAAATGACTCTCACGTTTGTTCCGAAAATTTTGTTTACGGCAGTAGCAATTATTTTTCTTTTGCCGTGGATTATGGATAAGATGATTTCGATTACACTCAGAATTTTTAATTTGTTAACAACAGTAATAAAATGAACGGAATACTTGCCGCAGATTTTGTGATCTTCTTTTTAATTTTTTTGAGGATTATTTCCGCATTTATTGCTGCGCCGGTATTTGGGCACAGCTCAATTCCGGTTATTACCAAAATTTTTCTGTCAATTTTGATTTCTTACATTTTGTTTTTTGTGCTCGAAAAAACTCAATACAAAATTGAATTGAATTTTTGGTTTATTGCATTAAATGCAGTTAAAGAAATTATAACAGGATTAATAATCGGTTTCTGTTTGAATTTGTTCTTTTACGGAATTTCATTTGCCGGCTCTTTGATGGGTTTTGATGTAGGACTGAGTGCTTCACAGCTGCTTAATCCTTTTGATGAAACCGAAAATGATGTTATTGGGCAGTCGCTTTATTTTCTTGCAATGTTGGTCTTTTTTCTTATTAATGGGCATCACTACCTGATTAAAGCTCTGGAAGCTTCGTTTAGAGTGATACCACTCGGAAAATATGTTGTAAATGAACCCTTATATAAACTGCTGATTAAATATTCGTCGGCAGTTTTTGTCGTAGCGGTTAAAATTGCTTCTCCGGTTCTCGTTTCTTTTTTCATTATTCATATTGCCGAAGGTATTTTGTCGCGGGTCGTTCCGCAGATGCCGGTTTTTTTTGTAACTCAACCGTTAAAAATTGGGCTGGGATTTTTAATACTTTCATTTTCAGTTCCTCTCTACATTTATGTTTTGAAAATGATGCTGAGGTCTTATGAAGAAAGTTTATATCAGATAATTAAAGTAATGGGAAGCTGATGCCGGATATAGAAGGACAGGAAAAAACTGAACAGGCGACACCTAAAAAATTAGAAGAAAGCAGACAAAAAGGGCAGGTCGCAAAAAGTATTGAGATTAATTCTTTTGTTGTGTTCAGTGCAGGATTAATTCTGCTTTTGCTGTTTAAGAATTTTATCGGAAATAATCTGACAGCATTCAGCCGTTATATTTTTGATTCTCTTGACGCTTTGACAATTAATAAAGACGTTGTACAGCTTTATGCACTTAAAGGGGTTTTATTTTTGTTTACTTGTATTTCACCTGTTTTGATTGGAATTGTTGTGTTTGCTCTGATTTCAAATATAGGTCAAGTGGGTTTTAAACTTAGTTTTAAAGCTCTCAAACCTGAGACCAGTAAGCTGAATATACTTAACGGATTCAAACGGGTTTTTTTCTCTTCGCGTACGTTCGCTGAAGTTCTCAAAACACTTTTGAAATTTGGAATAGTAGCACTGTTTACTTATTTGGTTGTAAAAAAATATGTTGTGGAAGCACCGGGCTTAATTGATTTTTCCATTCCTCAAATTCTTGATTACATACTTGACGGTTCAACATCATTAATTATTAAGCTTTCACTTTTGTTCGCAGTTATTGCACTCGCTGATTTTGTTTTTCAGAAATATAAGTTTAAGAAAGATATGATGATGACTAAACAGGAAGTAAAAGAGGAGCACAGGCAGGCTGAAGGTGATCCTATGGTGAAAGGCAAAATCAAAAGCAAAATGCTTACCGCCGCTCGTATGCGGATGATGCATGAAGTGCCAAAAGCAGATGTGGTGATTACAAACCCAACTCACTTTGCTGTAGCTCTTAAATACGATGCTTTGAAAAATTCTTCACCTAAAGTTGTTGCTAAAGGTGTAGATGAAGTTGCACAAAAAATTAAAGACATTGCTAAAAAACATAATGTACCGATTCATGAGGATAAGGAACTTGCCAGGTCATTATACAGGTTATGCGATGTAGGCGATGAAATTCCGGAATCATTATTCCATGCTGTGGCAAAGGTGCTGGCATATATCTACAGTATGAAAGGCAAAATTAAAAGACAAAGAAAGATTGTATAAACAATGTTTGTACTAAACAGAAACAGCGATATTATTTTAGCCTTCGGGTTGTTATTAATGCTGGGCTTAATGCTGCTTCCGCTCCCTGCCGGCTTTCTGGATTTTTTCCTTGCTCTTAATATTAGTATGTCCATATTAATTCTTGTTATCTCACTTTACATTAAATCGCCGCTCGACCTTTCGGTATTTCCCGGACTTTTACTGATTTTAACTTTGTTCAGATTAGCGCTTAACATCAATTCAACAAGATTAATTTTAATTGACGGATACGCCGGTAAAGTAATTGAATCATTTGGAAATTTTGTAGTCGGCGGAAATTACGTTGTAGGAGTTATTGTTTTTATAATACTTGTTATAATTCAATTTATAGTTATCGTAAAAGGTTCCGGAAGAATTTCGGAAGTAGCGGCAAGATTTACATTGGATGCAATGCCCGGCAAACAAATGGCAATTGATGCCGATCTTAATACCGGCTTAATTAACGATACTGAAGCGAAAGAACGAAGGGAAAGAATAAGCCGCGAAGCCGAGTTCTACGGCGCTATGGATGGTGCAAGTAAATTCGTAAAAGGTGATGCAATTGCCGGACTGCTGATAAACGGCGTTAATATTATCGGCGGCTTTATTATAGGTGTTGTACAGCGCGGATTAACTTTCGAAGACGCTTTAAAAACATATACTATTTTAACTATTGGAGACGGACTGGTTTCCCAGATTCCGGCACTTATAATTGCAACATCCGCCGGGTTTGTTGTAACACGTAGCGCTGCCGGCACTGCTCTGGATTTTCAGATGAAATCTCAATTGCTTTCAAACCCCAGAGTGCTTGCAGTTGTTGCTTCTATGGTGTTGTTATTTGGTTTTGTACCCGGTATGCCTACAATTCCCTTCATGATCTTATCGTCGGTTTTAGGATTAAGCAGCTATCTTGTAAGAAAAGATAAATTGGTGGACTCTGCCTCCGAAGCTCAAGAGGTAGAGGTTGAGGAAATTAAAAAAGAAGAGAAGGTAGAACAGTATTTGCAAGTAGACCCGATCGAAATTGAAATTGGTTACGGCTTGATAAGTTTTGTCGATGAAAAACAGGGCGGCGACTTATTTAAAAAAATTGCTTCGACACGTAAATACATTGCAATGGAATACGGTGTACTTATCCCGCCCGTAAGGGTTAGAGATAATCTGCAGCTTGAACCGAATGAGTACATAATAAAAATTAAGGGAAATGTTGTTGCGCAGTATTCAATTCATGTCGATAAGTGGCTTGCAATGAATCCGGGTCATATTCAGGAGGAACTGCAGGGGATTTCTACTTTCGATCCGGCATTCAAACTGCCTGCGTTCTGGATATCCAAAGAGGAAAAAGATAAAGCTGAACTTCTCGGATATACTGTTGTAGATGCTCTCTCCGTTTTATCGACCCATCTTCAGGAAACCCTTAAAAATAATTTTGACAAAATTCTTTCCCGCCAGGCAGTAAAAAAACTGCTTGAAAATTTGAAGGCAGATTACCCGGCTGTAGTTGAAGAGATTAATCCCGACCAGCTCCCGCTTGGAACTATTCAAAAAGTATTGCAGAATCTTTTAAAGGAATTGATTCCTATTAAGGACATGGTACAGATTCTCGAAGCATTAATTGACTATTCAAGAGTAACTAAAAATGTAGATGTACTTACTGAGTATGTAAGGCACTCGCTCGGCGAAACAATTGCAAATATTTATAAAGATGCAAACGGTGTAATCCATGCAGCAGTGCTGGGACAAAGTCTCGAAGCATTAATTACAAAATCTCTTCAGGAACAAAAAGAGGCGGTTCACACTCTCGGTCTATCACCCTCACTTCTGAAAATATTGAACAAAAATCTTGAGGCTATCTTAATCAAATTTAGAAATCTCGGGTATGTGCCGATAATTATTACTCATGCAACTATTCGCCCATACTTTTTCAGACTCATTAATTCATCGTTTCCGGATGTTGCTGTTTTATCTTATTCCGAACTGCCGTCAACAATTGAAGTTGAGTTCATAGATAAATTAGAGGTATCAAATGAAAATTAAAAAATTTGAGGGGAGAACTCTTCAAGAGGCTGCAGAGCTAATGAGAAAAGAAATGGGAAAAGATTCGGTTATTCTCTCTTCAAAAATATTGGAGAAAAATACCCCGCATGGAGTTATGAAATATTTTGAGATTACTTCAGGCAAAGAAGATACAAAACACGAAGCGTTGGATTCTCATGTTCTTGTCGATGAAAAAGGGGAGACTGCGCCGGGAAAAAATTTTATATTAAAAAAATATACAGAAACAGAAAATGCAGATAAACGTGAAACAAGTTTTTTACTCTCAAAAGAAAAAGTAACAGACGTCAAAAATTTTACCCGGGAAAATAATACTGTGCAGCAATCCGACCTGGATGAGATTTCGGAAATTCTTTCATTTAAAGAGGTTCAGCAGCCAATTGTAAAATTAATCATACAGCAGCTCTTAAAAAGCAAAAATTTGCTGACGCAGAGGAATCTGGATGATTATGTGGTTTCATGTATTTCTTCGATGCTTCATACAAAGGAATTCTATGTTGATAAAAAGAAAAAACCAATGGTAGTAGCTCTTGTGGGTCCAACCGGAGTCGGCAAAACAACAAGTATTGCTAAGCTTGCTGCAATATCTAAAATACTTCATAACCTCGAAGCGGGAATTCTCTCAATCGATACATACAGACTTGGTGCTATCGATCAGCTTAGAATTTTTTCCGAGATAAGCAACATCGAAATGCTGGTTGCTTACGAACCAAAAGAAGTTGTATCTCAAATGAATAAATTGAAGAAAAAGGATATTATTTTTATCGATACAGTAGGCAGAAGCCAAAAAAATACCGCCGAACTTAAATCGATAAAAAGTTATTTAGACGGTATTCGTATCGATGAAACTATCCTCGTGCTAAGTTCCACCAGCTCCACAAAAAATATGTATGAAAGTATTGACAAGTTTAAGATGTTTGGAATTAATTCTATTTTATTTTCCAAAATAGATGAGGCAGCCGCTTTCGGCAATATACTGAATGTATCTCACGATTTTGAGCTTCCGGTAATTTTCCTGACAAACGGTCAAATAATCCCCGATGATATAATCTCAGCCGATAAAGACTACATTGCTAAATTAATTTACAGGAGAAGTCTTGTCTAATGAATGATCAGGCTCAAAGATTAAGACAAATTTTTGCAGTATCAAATCCGAAAGAGACGGCAGAGAAAAAAATTATTGCTATTTCTTCCGGCAAAGGCGGTACTGGCAAAACATTTATTGCTGTGAACCTTGCCTATCTTTTTGCGCATCAAAATAAAAAAGTTCTTCTTGTGGATTTTGATATTAATCTTGCCAGTGCCGAAATAGTGACAAATTATAACACCGAAAAAAACATTGTTAATTTTTTTAACAACGAAGTGCTGCTGGATGAGCTGATTCAAAAATTAAGCGATAAATTGCATATCATCTTTGCAAATTCGGGGAGTTCCGATTTTTGCTATCCTAATGAATCGCAGATAGCCTTTTTTTACAGAAACTTGAGTTCGCTGCTTGAAAATTACGATTACATAATAATCGATACTGGAGCGGGAGTTAATTCTTACACGCTTAACATTCTTCAAAAGGCAGATTTTATTTTTTTTGTAGTGACACCCGAACCAACCAGCGTTATGGATGCCTATGTTTTGATAAAGCATTTTTACTCCAGAAATAGATTGAACAACTTTGCTGTTGTTGTAAATAAAGCAGAGAATGAGTCGGAAGGAATTGAAACGTATAAAAAACTTGAGTCGGCATTGACGAATTTCTTAAGAGTGAAAGTATTCTACCTCGGTTATGTCGGCATATCGGATCAAATTCACCGCTCTTTAGTTCAGCAGGAAATTCTTGTTGAGAATTACCCTGGGAGCAGGGAATTTGCAGAACTTCAGACCCTGCAACGAAACATTGAGAAATTTATTCAATTGTATAATAGTAGCCAGCCGGACTTAAAACGGTCTTAAAATTCTTTTCATTTTATCGATTCTTGCATTTTCAATCTGGTATAATCTTTGACTTTTCATACAAAAACGAGAAGGGAAGATGAACAAGATAATATTGAATATCGGGCTTTTGGTCTTTTTCATCGGAATAATATTTTTTGCTTACCGCGGGCTTCCTCTTGAAGCTGTTATCTTCAGATCATTTTTACTTTTTCTATTTACAACATTTGTGGCAAGTATTTTCAGTATTCTTCTTATTAAATCGTTTTCAAAAATTTTTTACAAAAAAGATGGTAATTAATTAGCGGAAGTTTCTAATGGATAATATTCTTTTGTGGAACAAATTTAAGACTACACATTCTCCGGAAGTAAAAAAAGAAATAATTCTGAATTATGTGAATCTTGTCCATTACGTAATTCATAATACCAAGCTGATCAGCTACGGTATATTCGAAGACAGGGATTATTTTCAATACGGCATCGAGGGTTTAAGTGAAGCAATCGACAGATTTAATCCCGAGTACGGTACCAAGTTCGAAACGTATGCAATACAGAGAATCCGCGGAAAAATTATAGATGAACTGAGAAAAGTTAATGCTAAACAAAGAATTTATAAGACCGAAAACTCAAATGAAGTTTATCCTAAACTCTCGCTGAATTCATCTTACGACGGCGAAGAATCCTGCCAGCTTTACGAAGTAATCCCCGATGAAGTAGAAACACCGGAACAAATACTTGAAGGGAATGAGTTAAAAGAAGAATTGAAAAAGGAACTGAAAGCTCTTAGTGAGAGAGACAGGTTGATAATCACTTTGTACTATTATGAAGGGCTTAACTACAAAGAAATAGCGAAAGTTTTAGGTGTAACGGTTTCAAGAGTATCACAGGTGCATACAAAAATAATAAATACATTAAAACAAAAACTGGCTCACATAAATGTATAAACCAGCAGTAGAAATAAAAGAAGAAAAGAAAAAGCCGGATATAAGTTTAATTAGAAATTTACCGGCAATTCCCACTATTATGATTGAGATAAATAATCTTTTGGGGAATCCCCTTACAAGTGTTAATGAACTGGCTAATATTATAAACAGAGATCAGGGATTAACAGCAAAGATTTTGAAGATTGCAAATTCACCGCTATACGGGCTGCCGCGTAAAGTTTCCACAATAGAATTTGCCATTGTAGTTCTGGGTTTTGACCATATCAGAGATATTGTAGTTGCTGTAACGATAATTGAAACATTTAGCAGAAAACGTAAAGACGATGTTAATTTGAGAAAATACTGGATCCATTCTCTTATGGCAGCGGGTATTTCAAAAAAGATTGCTGAAGAGTTCAACTATAATAATCCAGGTGAAGTTTTTACTGCAGGTTTGCTGCACGACCTTGGTATTTCAATAATTCAAAGATACTACGAGGGAGAGTATAAAAAAATTACAGAACTTATAACAGCGGATAAACACAATTGTCTCTATGCGGAAAATATAACTCTCGGTTTTACACATCAGGAAATAGGGGAACTGCTTCTTGAGAAATGGAATCTGCCGTTAAGTTTGAGCGATGCTGTTGCTAACCATCATTTCCCTTCTGAGTCAAAAAATTATAAGCTTGCTGCTTCGTTTATCCACCTTGCCGATTATATTACTAATCTTCTACAATTGGGTGATTATATGTGGGACGAAAATTTTGAATTTGATGAACAGGTCCTTTCCATTTTAGGTTTTGATAATCACAAGCGTCTTGAGAATTACATTGAATCATTAGAAGAAAAAATTAAATCGCACTTTGAAAACATAATAATATAAAAACCATGCTTAACGAAACTGAGATCAACCCGAAAAGAGAAAGAACGGAATTAATAATAAATAATGTTTACACTCTTCCTGTGATGCCGGAAGTTCTTTCAAATGTTCTCACATTAATTAATAATGAGAGAACAACAACGTCTGAATTGAGCAAAGAAATATCGAAAGATCAGAGTCTTGTTGTTAAAATTCTGTCAATTGCTAATTCGCCGTATTACGGACTGCAGAAAATAGTATCTTCGATTGACTTTGCCATCATGATTCTAGGCTATACCGAATTGCAAAGTATCGTTACTGCACTGGCAATCCTTGAGTTGTTGAAGAACAAATCGGATAAATATCTTGACCAAAAAGAATTTTATATTCATTCATATCTCACCGGACTTTTATCAAAACGTATTGCTTATGATCTGGGTTACGTTGATTCCGATAAAGCTTTTATTGCAGGATTTATTCATGACATAGGTATTTCAATTATACACCGATTTATGCATTCGAGCTTTGTTCATATTTATGAAGAGGTTCAGCAAAATAATACGCCGGTGCTGGAAGCGGAAAAACAGATTCTCGGCATGACTCACGAAGAGGTCGCAAAGTTTTTGTTGAACAAATGGAATTTACCGGATGCAATTTCAAATGCTGTTAATTTCCATCATACTCCTTCCAATTCGTCGATTGACAAATACCTGCCGACTCTTGTCCATCTTGCAGATTATTTAATCTACAAAACTTTTGGTGATAAATATTATTGGGATAAAGACCTTACTTTTGACACAAAAGTACTGGATGTATTCAGATTCAACTCCGTTGAGGATGTTGACAACTTTATCAATAATTACGTATTAACTTTAATTGAACAAGCAAACGAATTAGGAGTTAAAATTGAGGCTAATTAGAGAAAACACCCACATCTATGAACCCTACTTTGACTCTTTTGTAAAGCAGCATTCAGCAGCAGCAACGGGAATGAACAGCTATTCGGGCAAACAGCATTCTCCGGTTTACAACATTCCCCGAAAAGAACCAGCCTATATTAACATTATTAATTATTTCAGTAAACGAACCCAGAATGCCTCTACGATAGAAAGCCTGATTGATACTTTCTATCAAATTTTAGCGGATTTAATTCCATACCAGGAAATTTCTATTTATTTCATCGATGAAGAGACTAAGACGCTTGAGCCGTTTGCCAAATCTTTCAATAATGAAGAACTACAGTTTCTTAATAGAATTTATCAGACGGGCACCCTTGAACAGATTTTTAATAAAAATTCTGCCGCAGGTATACAACGGCTTTATAACGGCAGAACTTTTATTAACTATATTTATCCGATTGTTGAGTACAAAATCAAAAAAGGATTTTTGTCTGTTCTTTCGGCTTCTAATAATTTACTGAATGATTCAAAACTTTCTCAAGTTGTAGGAATACTGCTCGATATGTTAACGAGAAAAATTGAGTTGCTGAGTTTTAAACAAAATTTTAACGACACTTACAAAGAACTTCATTTGTACCAGTCAAGATTGACAAATGATTACAAATACTCAGCAATTGGTGAACTAACCTCCGGTGTGGTGGAGCATATATTTTCACCGCTTCAGGTAATAGTAAGCAGCACCGACCTGCTCGCAATGGACTCCGGCGAGGATGCTGAGGAGATTTTAAGAAACATTAAAGAACAGGTAAATAAGATCAAATCGCTGCTTCATCCTCTAGTTAGATTCGTAGATTCAAATAATTCTAAAACCAATTATCAGCCGTGTAACTTAAACGAATTGATACAAAATTATCATTCGGTTGTCAGCACAAGATTTTATCAAATTAATTACGAATGCGTTCTAGACCTTGAAGAAAACATTCCAACAATTCTGTCAATTCCCAACGATATACTGCAGATACTGACAAATGTTTTCACGCTTTTAGGCGGCGATGAAGAAAAAAATATCGGCGGTATATTAATACAAACCAGAAGTAACAACGAGTATGTTACAATAAAAATTGTCAGTACTGATTTTATACCGCTTATTCATAATTATGAAGAGAATCCCACAAAAGATTTAAGTATTATAATGATTAACAGCTTGATGAAAAAATACAACGGTAAAGTAAGTATGCAGACAGATAAAATAAATGGAACCAATATCTCGCTTTCGTTCCCAATAGTTAGAAAGATGTTATGAAAAAATTGTTACCCATATTGATCTTTGTTGTTTTTGGTGCTGTTCATCCACAAACGCCGGATAATTCTGATTCCGTCAGTGTAAAGAAGATTGTTCAGATGCAGATTGAAAATGCGCTGCAGAAAAAAAACAGGACGCACTCTGAAATTGCAGCAAATAAAACAAATAAAAAAATAGAAACAAAACTATTGGTAAAGCCTTCTTCTCTTAGTCTTCTCCGTTACACAGCCAACCCGCTCTATATTAAAATAGGAATTATGATCCTGGCTTCCCTAACGGTTTTTGTATGGGTTTTCTTAAGACGCAGAAGGAAAAAATCTGGTAATGACAGGCTAAAAGAAAACATAGGGTTAATGAGAAGGGAAAAGTTTATAAAAAATATTGATCCGCAGCTTAAAGAAATAAGAACAAAACTTTGTTTGACTGCATCAACATTATCAAATGAGAAAGAAGTTACAGCAAAAGCAAGACAAATGAATATTGCAAAAGGCGAATTAATGCTTGCAATGAAGATGAAAGGAAGTTCCATAACTAATGAAGCAAGTAATATTTTTAGGAGTTAAAGATGATTAAGGGAATTTATGCTGCTGCAAGAAGTTTGGAAAAGAACAATAAACTGATAAATATAATTGCTAATAATCTTGCCAACCTGAATTCAATAGGGTACAAAAAAGATTCAACATTTTCCCACATTATGAACGAATACAATCTTCCCGATTTGAATGAGTATACTGATTTTTCTCAAGGTGAATTGGTTCAGACGTCCAACCCTCTTGATCTCGGCTTAAAAGGGAAGGTTTTTTTTGCAATGCAGGATGATAACGGCGAAATTTATTTTACACGCAACGGAAGATTTACAATTTCTGAAGAAGGCTACATTGTAAACGAAAACGGATTAAAATTATTAGGGGAAAACGGTCCTTTGAATATTAACGATAATCTTTTCGATGATAACAGGAAAATTCAAATAAACAAAAACGGCGATATTAAAGTCGGCAAACTGGACCTGGATACGCTTAAAATAGTCAAGTTCGAGAATACCGATCAAATAACAAAATCCGGCGCGAATAATTATAAACTTGTCTATGGTGATTATAATACAGCGGACACTTCAGAGTACGAAATTCAGCAGGGATTTTTAGAAAATTCAAATGTAAATGCAATTGAAGAGATGGAAAGCATGATCAAAGTAAGCAAGGATTTTGAATCAGCGCAAAAGGTAATGAACTATATCGATAATATAATGGAAAAAGCCAGCGAAATCGGAAAAGTTTAATTAAGCAGAAAAGGAGGAAATATGTCTACAAGAGCATTAAGGACGGCTGCTTCCGGAATGTATTCACAGCAGCTGAATATAGAAGTTATTGCGAATAATATTGCTAATATCAACACAACAGCTTTTAAAAAGAACAAAGCCGAATTCCAGGATATGATGTATCAGGAAATTCCGGTTAGTACACTTTCTTCGGATCTCACTCAGTCGGCACAGGCTTCTTCGGATAAAATTCAAATCGGCAACGGCGTTCAGCCGGTTTCCTCACAAAAAATTTTCAGCCAGGGCGATTTGACCCAGACGAATAATCAACTCGACCTCGCAATTCAGGGCGACGGATTCTTCCAGGTAAAAAAGCCGGATGGAACTTATGCTTACACAAGAGACGGATCGTTTAAGATTAACTCAGAAGGAAAAATTGTAACAGCCGGCGGATATTATCTTGACCCTGAGATAACTCTTGACGAAGATTCAGTGAGTCTTGTTGTGAATAAAGACGGCTCCGTTGAAGTTGAACAGGTAGGAGGAGGAAAGATCCAGCTTGATAATATTCAGCTTGTTAGATTCTTAAATCCCGGCGGCTTAAAGGCGATAGGAAATAATCTGTACGAAGAAACAAATTCTTCAGGCACACCCATTTATGGAACTCCCGGGTTAAATGGTTTTGGTGAGATTAATCAAGGATATCTTGAATCTTCTAATGTGGATATTGTTGAAGAAATGATTTCAATGATAGCAGCACAGCGAGCTTATGAAATCAACTCCAAAACAGTTCAAACTGTCGAAAACATGATGACCATGGCAAACAACTTAAAGAGAACATAATAAGATGTTTTTACTTGTAGTTTACATATTGAGCAGTTTTTCCCTTTCATCGGGAAATTTTGAAAATAATTTGAAACAGTATCTCTCACTCAAACTGAAAGGATATGAATCATTCTCTTTCAAAATTATTACGAAAGTAGATGCTGGTAAAATTACAATTCCCGAAACCGCAGAATTTAAAAAACACGGGAAATATGGCTACATAACCGCTCAAAATATTGTTAACGGTAAAGTTGAAAAATTTA
Organism: Melioribacter roseus; assembly: GCA_020722085.1. Taxonomy (GTDB): domain Bacteria; phylum Bacteroidota; class Ignavibacteria; order Ignavibacteriales; family Melioribacteraceae; genus Pyranulibacter. Next base: position 14,151 of record DYLN01000011.1, on the reverse strand, counting down.
TCATAACTGTTGAATTAACTCTATATAAAGAAGTGCTTGCTGCAAAAAATGATATAAAGCCAAAAGAAGAAATTGAAAGCTCGGAATTGGTCAGCAGACTTGTTGATGTTGCATCGCTGCCGGGCAAAGCTGCTGAGTCTTTCGATCAAATTTCAGGCAGACGTTCAAAAACATTTATAAGAAAAGGTGAGCCGGTTTTAATTGAAAATACAGAAAAACTGCCGGATATAAATTTAGGTCAAAGCGTAACAGCAGTTATGATTAGAGGCAATGTAATGATTAACATGCCGGCGTTTGCACGGCAGGAAGGTTACACCGGCGATGTAATTAAAATTAGAACAACGGATAACAAGTATTTCTTCGCCAAAATTTATGATAAAAATAGAGTTTTAATAATTGAGTAGAAAGATGAAATGTAAAAATATAAAGTGGAAGGAATTGAAGAATGAATGGTTTGTACATTCATCCATTTCCGCCTTATGGCGAGACCTCGCCTTCGGCGGGTCCGTCCTTTGGCGAGACCTCGCCTTCGGCGGGCAAGCATTTATTCATTCTCTCTTGTTTTTTCTATTTGTTTCGGTTTTATATTCACAAAACATGAGTCCCAACGCCGGTTATTCACTTTTCTCCGATTATAAAGCTGCAAAAGTCGGTGATGCTATTACAATAATTGTAGTAGAGTCTTCACAGGCATCAAATAATGCGGAAACAAAAACCGGCAGAACAAGTGATTTAAGCATTGGTGCCAGCTTCGATATGAATAATAAAACATCAACAACTGCCAACGGTGCACTTAGTACCGGAAATGACTTCTCCGGCTCTGGTTCAACAAAAACTATTGGAGTAGTAAGAACAAAAATAAGTGCCACAATAGACTCAGTGCTTGCAAATGGAAATTTACTGATAAAAGGAAGCCGCAAAATATCGATTAACGGCGAAGACCAGATGATTTATATAAAAGGTATAGTGAGACCGTCGGATATTGCAGCCGATAATTCAGTGCTCTCGTATAATATTTCCGAAGCAGAAATTGTCTTTGAGGGAAACGGAATAATCGACAATGCACAAAAGCCCGGCTGGCTGACCAAGTTTTTTCATTGGTTATTTTAGGTATTAAAAATGAAAATCAATTTTAAGATAATAATTATTATGCTGTTGATAAATTCTCTGATAAATGCTCAAAGAATTAAAGACATTGCTTTTTTAGAGGGGAATAATTCACAGCAAATTATTGGTTACGGACTGGTTGTAGGGCTTGCCGGCACCGGTGACAGTTACCGTTCTACTTTTACTGTTCAGTCGATAACAAGTATGTTAAAAAGATTCGGTATAACCGTACCTCAAGCCGACCTTAAAGTTAGAAACGTAGCTGCAGTTATGGTTACGGCAACTATTAATTCTTATTTCAAACCCGGAACAAAATTTGATGTTCTTGTTTCGTCAATGGGTGATGCCCGGAGTCTGGACGGCGGTACATTATTAATGACGCCTCTTTCAGCTCTTGACGGCAATGTTTACGGTTTTGCTCAAGGTCCGGTTTCAATAGGCGGATATGATGTGAGTACTCCTACCGGCAACAGAATTGCTAGAAATCACGCACTTGCCGGAAGAGTTCCTTTAGGCGGTGTATTGAAAAATGAAATTAAACCGACCGATTTTAATAAGCTTCAGCAGATTAGAATATTTTTAAAGGAACCCGATCTGACAACATGCAATAATGTTTCAACAGCAATTAATTCAAAATTCGGCGGCGGTATTGCAAAATCAGTTGATGCATCCGAAATAGATGTTAAAGTCCCTCAGGATAAGTCTAACAACGTGGTTGCATTTCTTGCTGAGCTGGAGAGTATTAACGTAGAAACTGATGATGTAGCTAAGGTCGTTTTGAATGAAAGAACCGGGACTGTTGTAGCCGGGCACAATGTAATTATTCAGCCGGTTTCAATTACTCACGGGAACCTGAATATTATTATCAGATCCTATCCTATAATTTCACAGCCCGGAGCGTTTTCGAAAGGAACCACGGCGATATTTAATAACATTGTTCCTTATGCTCAGCAGGATTCATCGAAAACAATTGCTCTCAATAAAGCTTCAACCGTTCAGGAAATAGCAAGTGCATTAAATTCGTTAAAAGTGTCGCCTAAAGATATTATTTCTATTTTCCAGGCATTGAAGGAAGCAGGAGCATTAACTGCAGAATTAATCATAATGTGATTTATGGAAGAATTAACTTTAAAAATAACCGATTCTGTAAAACATTTGTCACGTCCGGTGAATCAGCCGGATGCAATTACCGGCAGTTCTTTATCGGATGCTAAGAAATTGAAAGCTGCAAAAGCCGCACAAGAATTTGAGTCGCTGCTTACTTCACTTATGGTTAAAAGTATGACTAAATCTACCGGCGGCTTGTTTGGAAGCAGCGGTTTTGGAGGAGACGATTTCGATACTGTTTTTGAATCAAAACTTTCAAGCTATATATCCCGCAGTACGAGTTTTGGAATAGCAGAGATACTTTACGAAAAAATAACCGGCGAACCGTACGACCCGTCAATTTTTTATAAACGAACTCAGCTAATTGATGAGATGAAAAACGTAAATAAAAGCTCTGCCGGATCTTCATTAAATATTTATACTCCCTCCTATGAAGCATTACAGCGGCTCAAAAATTATAATGATATAATTGAAGAAGCATCTAAGCAATACGACATCGATAAAAGTTTGGTTAAATCCGTGATATTAGCCGAATCGGCAGCTAAACATGATGCTGTTTCGTCTGCCGGCGCTAAAGGCTTAATGCAGCTTATGGATTCAACTTCAGTAAGCCTGGGTGTAAAGAATGTCTTTAATCCGTACGATAATATAATAGGTGGTGTAAAATATCTTTCAAATTTACTGAAAAATTATAATGGAAATCTCGAGCTTTCTCTTGCAGCTTATAATGCCGGTCCTAATAATGTTTCTAAATACAACGGAATTCCCCCGTTTGAAGAAACTGTAAATTACATTCAGCGGGTTAAGGGATACTTAAAATATTTTAAGGAAATCCATCCCTTTGAGAGAGGTTAACATGTCGTTAAACGAATTAAAATCTGTCAACGAAGAACTTTTAAGATGCTTAAAAGTTCTTCATCAGGCAGTTTTGGAAAAACAAAAAGCTGTTGTGTCGTATAATTTTGAACAGCTTCAAAAAACAATTGAGAAAGAGGAAAACGCTCTTTTTGAATTGCAAAAACTTCACAAACTGCGCAAATCCGCCTTTGATAAATTGAAATTGCAAGTCCGCCTTCAAGAAGATGAAAACAGTTTTGAAAGTTTATTAGCTGCGATTAAAGACAGAATTCCTCCTGAAATATGGAATGAATTTAACGATATGAATAGTCAGATAAAAAGAATTATTGGTGAGATTCAATTAATAAACGAACAGAATAAATATCTTACGGAAAACGGCAGAAATTTTATAAAATATTTAATCACTGGTTTAGTAGGAACCGAAAAAAAGTCAATAGTTGACAGGAAAATCTAATGAGCGTTAGCCGCATTTTAGATATTGCGAAAAGAAGTTTAATGACTTATCAAAATGCATTAAGTGTAACTTCGCACAATATTGCCAATGCATCTAATCCGGATTATTCAAGGCAGCGGGTTCTGCTTTCTGCAGAAACACCGGAAATTAATGCCGGATTTTTTTGGGGAACTGGCGTTACTTTGTCCTCAATCAGCAGAATGACAGACGAATTAATAGTTAGGCAAACAAATTCGTATACAAGTAAATTGTCGTACTCTGATAAGCAGGCTGAGCTTCTCGGACAGGTAGAACAGTTTTTTTCAGAACCGTCCGATCAGGGTGTATCAGGCTTACTCGACAAATTTTTTAATTCGTGGCAGAGCCTCTCGGTTAATCCTGCTTCAACTGCTTTGAGAAACGACGTTGTTAATTCTGCAAAAAGTCTTTCTTTGAAAATTCAGGATATAAATAACAATCTAAGTATTGTTAAATCCTCTATCGCAGCGGGGTTTAGGGACAAGGTTAATCAGATAAATGCACTTTTGCAGGATATAAAAAATCTAAACGTTCAAATAGCAGGCGTTACTTATGCCGGACAAACTCCAAATGATCTCCTTGATAAACGGGACAAAAGTATAAATGAGTTGAGCAAGCTTGTTGATGTCAATGTAACCTACAACAATAATAATTCCGCCATGATTTCAATCGGCGGTGTGTTTGCCGTCGACTCAAATTTTGCAGCGGTTTTTGATGTATCGACTCAAGACGGACAAATAAGCCTAATCAGTTCCGACAACAAAGCAGCTTCTATTTCTTCCGGCGAGCTTTCCGCCTTTGCTGATCTGTACAATAAGAATATAAAAAGTTATCAGGACGATATTGACGCAATTGCAAATCAAATTGTTTCTTCTGTTAATTCACTTCATTCTGCGGGATATTCAATAGAAAATCCACCTCAAACAGGTATAAACTTTTTTGATGGTTATATCGATGGTAAGCTGGTAATTAATGCCGATATTCTGTCGAATGTGAGAAAAATTGCTGTTTCATCGGATGGCACTTCCGGCAACGGAGATATTGCCAAATCCATATCAGAACTTGCTGATCAGAAACTGATTGACGGTTCTACATTAAGCGAAAAGTACAGTCTGCTTGTGAATAAAGTAGGAAGTGATAAACAAAGTGCAGACAATATGTCTGCGTCTAATAATCTTGTTTTGAATCAATTACAGAATCAAAAAAATTCTGTATCCGGCGTTTCGGTTGACGAAGAAATGACAAATGTTTTGAAATATCAAAGGGCATACGACGCCTCTGCAAAATTAATAAAAGTAGCAGATGAACTGTTCCAAACTTTATTAGATATGGTGTGAGCTATGAGAATATCAGATTTAATGCTGACAAATAATTACACGGATAATATTAATAGTATTAAATCAAGGATTAGCAATCTGAGTGAGCAAATTTCTACAGGTAACAAGATTAATAACCCGTCAGATTCCCCGACAGATGTAGTTAGGCTTTTGGATTTGAAAAAACGATTGAATCAAAACGATACCTATTCTAAGAGCATTGCAAATGGAAAAGATTTTATGGAAGAAACAGTAACTGTGCTTGAAAATATTAACGACTTGGTAACCAACGTACTTGTTAAATTAACCGAAGTTAACGATTCGACTAAGGACAGCACTTTAAGTTCGTACGCAAATGAAATTGATTCTGCATTAAACTTGATTCTGTCTCTTGCAAATACGGAATATAACGGTAAATATATTTTCGGCGGCACCGATTTTTCTGACTTGCCTTTCGGTTATAATGTGAGCAATACCGGCATTATTGTTAAACCTGCAGATATTTCAGGTAAACAAGTAATAAATATTTCCTTTCAGCAGGAAGAACAAATTAATTTGCCTGGGAGTGAAGTTTTCGGAAATGTTGACCCGTCGACAGGCAATGATATATTCAATTTGTTAATATCGATTCGCAATAAATTAAATTCGGGTATTAAGCCGGATCAAAATGATATCGATAAATTAAAAAATATTCAGTCGAATTTTTTGGATCAAATATCAAAAGCAGGTGTGGTTATAAACAATCTTGACAACACTTCCGAAATGTTAACCAATCAGAATGTAAAGCTGCAGGAACTAATCTCAAATGTTAATGATGTTGATCTGGCAAAAGCAATAATGGAAATGCAGAACCAGGATTACATTCTTCAAATGTCTTACAAGCTATCGGCAATGATTCTTCCAAAATCATTAATTGATTTCTTATGATGAAAAAAATTGGAAGTCTTAATGGACTTGTACTTGGTATAGTTTCGATTTTCGGCGCTTTCCTTCTGGAAGGCGGTTCATTGAAAGCGTTATTTCTTATTGCGCCGCTGTTTATTGTCTTCGGCGGAACTTTTGCCGCAGTAATTATCGGTTTTGGCATTGACAAATTTTCCAACATTCTAAAGCTGATAAAAATTGCTTACTTTCCGCGTTCGTACGATTTAAATAAACTAATAGATGAATTTTTTCGATTATCTATTAAGTCAAGAAAAGAAGGACTGCTTGCTATTGAAAAAGATTTGGTGCATTTGAGGTATAAGTTCCCACAGAAATTAACGCATTACATAATAGACGGCGCAGATAAAGAAACGGTGGAAAATCTTGCGATGCTCGAAATAAAAAGCATGCAGGACCGTCACTATTCAAACATATTTATTTTTTCTAAAATGGGCGGTTATGCACCGACAATGGGGATCTTGGGAACGGTTATGGCGTTGATTATGACTTTAGCAAATGCCGGTTCGGACCCGAATGTTTTAATAAAGAATATTGCTACAGCTTTTATAGCAACACTGTGGGGTGTTTTTTCGGCAAACCTGTTATGGCTGCCAATTGGAGATAAACTTAGAAGATGTCATCTGGAAGAAAAACATATGATGGAAATGTCGCTGGAAGGCGTGTTAGCCCTTCAAAGCGGAGAGATTCCATCGATACTGAAAGCAAGGTTAATAAGCATGCTTCCTCAAAAAGATCAACAAGAAGTTTGAGATATTTATTGCATGAAAATTCTTTGCCCAATGAGGAAGCTGACAAAGACCGTTACTTAATTACCTATGCTGACTTAATAACCCTTCTTTTGGGATTATTCATAATTCTATATGCAATTTCTAATATTGATTTAAACAAGTATTCGAAAATGATATTTGCACTCGGCAACACATTCGGCACCGGCGGAAGAGTGATAGGTCTGAAATCAACCAAAGAGCCGGTAATAACTTCAAAGATTGATGATTTGAGGAACAATTTACTGCGACTTATAGACAAAAAAGAATTCAGAAACTCTGTTTCTCTTGAGGAAAACGAACGCGGTTTTACAATTCATATAATGGAAAATATTCTGTTCCCCCCAGCAAGTGCAGAGTTGAATTCAGCATCGAAATTGATTTTACAACAATTAGCAGCAATAGTCAGAAAACTTCCAAATGATATCCGGATTGAAGGACATACAGATAATATTCCGATTCATAATCGAAGTTATCCTTCTAACTGGCATTTGTCGGTTGACAGAGCATTAAACACTGCATATTATTTAATTCAGAGCGAAGGACTCGATCCTGAGAAAGTTTCAATTGTTGGTTATTCAGAATATAAACCTATTGCGGATAATTCTACCGTTGAAGGCAGAGCAAAAAACAGAAGAGTTGACATAGTAATTATAAAGTGAAAACATTATGAAAATACTAACTTTTCATTTTGGTGAAATAGAATTTGAACCCGAGAAAATAATTTATTTTAAGAACGGTTTGTTCGGGTTCGAAGATTATCATAAGTTTTTGTTGATAAGAGTGGAAAACAGCATTTATCATTGGCTTAATTCCATCGAAGATGCCGAGGTTGCATTTCCGCTTATAAATCTCGATGTACTTGATGATCAATACCCTCATGACAACTCGACCGATGTGTTTGGGCTGGTGACGTTAAATTCTGACCCGCTTAAAGTGACCGTAAATATGAAAGCGCCGGTTTATATCAACAGAGACAATAATGCCGGCTATCAGAAAATTCTTGACGAAGAAAGATATCTGCTGAACTATAAACTTTTCTCCAAAGTAGAGGAAGCCGGATAATGCTGATTCTTAAAAGAAAAATCGAAGAAGAAATTTTTATCGGAAGAAATATAAAAATAAAAATATTGGGCATTCAGGAAAATCAGGTTAAGATAGGTTTCTATGCTCCAGAAGATGTTGAAATATACCGCTCGGAAGTATATGAAAAAATAAAACAAATTAATCATGAGGCAAAAATAAACAGCAAAGAAAAAATTCTTCCGGCGGAAAATTTTGTGATAAATAAAATTCAAAGACTGTGATGGATAAAAAAAAGACGATAAAAGTTCTTGTGGTTGACGATTCGGATGTGATTCTTTATTCCCTAAAAAATTTTTTTAAGGAATATAATTTCGATGTTACTACATGCAGCGACGGTTTAGAGGGAATTCAGAAAGCAATTGAATATAAGCCGGATTTGATTTTGCTTGATCTTGTTATGCCCAATGTTGACGGAATTAAAATGCTGAAAGTAATTAAGCTTATTGACATGCTTAATAAAATTCCAGTGATTGTAATTAGTGCAAATACCAACAAAAGCAACGTTATGGCTGTAATTGAAGCCGGTGCAGACCGCGTGATTTCGAAACCCCTCAAAAAAGAAATAATTGTAAAGTCTATAAATGAATTGTTAGGCAAAGACTTAATTGTTGGGGCAAAAAAAGACAGCTACTTTACCGAGAGTGAATCGGCAGAGATGATAAACCAGCTTCGTACTTTTTTTATCAAAAGTTTCGTACAGAAAAAGAAGTATCTTCTTACCGGGCTTCAGACAAGAAATGACGATTTAATAAGAGCAGTTGTTCACGAAATAAAGGGAAGCGGCGGCTCAATTAGATTTCCCCAGTTAACTGCAATTAGTGAAGATGTTGAAAAATTGCTGGGTAAAAATGCTCTTGATTGGGACCTGATAGAAGCTAAATGCAATCAAATTTTTTCTTTGGTAGATGAGTTAAAAACTGTCCATTATTGAAAATTTTAGGAAGTTAAAACATGTTTGTAATAATCGGTATAGCAGTTGTTTTAATTGCAATTATAGTCGGCTTTACAATTGCAGGCGGTCAGCTGCTTTTACTTTTACAATGGGCTGAGTTTATGATTATTGTAGGAACCGGAATTGGAAGTATGCTGATAATGTCTACTCCTTCAATGCTGAAAAAAATAATAGGTGCAATACCAAATTTGTTTAAAAATCATTCGATTACAAAACAGGACTATCTTGAGCTTCTGAAATCTTTTAACGACTTATTTCTTATCTCTCAAAGGGATGGACTTTTATCGATAGAGGCGCATATTGAATCGCCGGAAAAAAGCAAAGTGCTTTCCGTTAATAAAAAATTTATTGAAAATAAATTTGCCGTTAACTTCTTCTGCGATACAATGAAAATTATGCTTTCAGGCGCAATACCCGGGCACGAACTGGAAAGTCTTATTGATAAAGAAATAGAGACTTTCGAAATAGAATCCAAACCGATTCCCGCTACAATAACTAAAATTGCCGATTCACTGCCTGGTATCGGAATTGTTGCTGCAGTTTTAGGCATTATCGTTACTATGAGTTCAATTGATGAAGGTGCTGTTGCTGTCGGTCATCACGTTGCAGCGGCACTTGTTGGTACTTTTCTGGGAGTGCTGCTCTCTTATGGTTTTGTAAATCCGATTGCTACAAATATTGAACATGATATTGAAAGCAAAATTAGATACCTAGAAACAATAAAAGTCTGTATTGTAGCTTATGCAAAAGGAAACCCACCGATAATTGCCGTTGAGATGGCAAGGAGAACAATTTTTTCTGACTTGCGCCCCACTTTTTCAGAACTCGAAAATTTTATAAGAGGTAAAAAACACACCGATGGCTGAAAAAGAAGATATAGTTTTTGTTAATAAAACCGGCAAAAAAAAACATGGTCATGCACACGGCGGTGCCTGGAAAGTAGCCTATGCGGATTTTGTGACTGCGATGATGGCATTGTTTATCGTTTTATGGATTCTTGCTCAAAATGAGGAAGTAAAAAAAGCAGTGGCTGGGTATTTTAAAGACCCTTCGAGTTTTTCTATTAATTTTAAGAATTCAAGCGGCATAAAAAACAGCGCAATCGACCTCTCCTTTGTTGGTAATAAAAATATAGATAAAGAAGCTCAAAAAGCAAAATTTGAAAAAATGAAAGAGGAAATTCAAAAGGAACTTTCTAAGAATCCGGAGTTTGAAAAACTTAGTAAACAAATTGAATTTAAGATGGTAGATGAAGGATTAAGAATTGAAATGCTTGAATCGGCAAATAATGTTTTTTTCGAAATCGGCAGCGCTAAACTAAACCCTGAGGCAGAAAAAATTCTACTGAAAATCGGCGGTGAGATAAAATCGCTTCCAAATAAAATTGTTGTTGAAGGACATACGGATTCGAGAACGTATAATCAGAATTTTAGAAAAGATTATGACAATTATTATCTTAGTACCGATAGAGCAAATGCTGCCCGGATTGCATTAGAAAAGGGAGGCGTGCCGGATAAACAAATAGATGAAATTAGAGGCTATGCCGATAAAAGATTAAGGGATAAAAATAATCCGTTTAGTGTAGTTAACAGAAGAATTAGTATTATTGTCAAATATTTGTAATGTAATGCAGAATAAAATTCTAATTATAGAAGACGATCCTTTTACAAAGGAATTTTACCGCATCGTGTTAACAAAAGCCGGTTATTTGCTCTATTTTACAGAGAGCGGTGATGAAGTGATGAAACGCCTTGATACAGACTCTTATTGTCTTATTATAATAGACATTAATCTTGCGAAAACTTATTTTAATAACACTAAAATTAATGGGAAAATCTTATACTCTAAGATTAAAGAAAATAAAAGGTATAGGAAAATACCTGTACTTTTAGTAACCGGCTACGATAATAAAACAGCGAAAGAAGGAATTTCTTTTGATGAAAATAATGATTATATACTAACTAAACCGATAAACGATTTGAATATGTTTATTAATTTAATACGAGAATTAACAAACCGTGGATAAGAAAGTAAAAATATTGATTGTTGAGGATGAGAAGGATACGCGTTATATTCTTGAAAAACTTCTGACTAAAAATGGTTACGAAGTAAAAACATGTAACAATGGCATAGAAGCGCTTGAGATTCTCGAAACTTTTCAGCCTATTGTTATCATCGCAGATTGGATGATGCCTATAATGGATGGACTTCAATTATGCAAAGAAATAAAGTCAAATGAGAAACTGAAATTGATTTATTATATCATCCTTACAGCGCGTCCGTCTTTAAACGACAGAGTAAAAGGACTGGACATAGGTGCCGATGATTTCCTTGTAAAGCCTATTGAAAACCAGGAATTATTAGCCCGCATTCGAACAGGTATAAGAATTAATATGCTTCAAAATGAATTGAAGGGCATAGAGCATAATAAAGCAATAATTGAAATGGCATGTACAATAGGACATGAAATTAATAATCCGCTTAGCAGTCTCGTTATTTCTTTTAACAGCCTTAATGAAGAACTAGACGGTGTTGAATATTCGCACGTTAAAGAAGATATACAAATAATTAGAAAATCTATTGAACGGATTAAGCTGCTTGTAAATAATCTGATTAATATTAAAAACCCCGAATTAATTGAATACACACCCAATCAAAAAATGCTCAAGCTCTGATTTTTGCATCTCCGCTTAAATTTTTCCGACTTTCCTTCGATAATAAAATGAGGGAAAATCTATGCTTGCAAAAGTATCAAATATAGCCTCAAATGATTTGCTGCAGCAGAAAAACACTGCTTACCGAAAGAAAAATTCGTTTAGGTCTTTGTACGAAAAATATAGAGAATCCGACGATGAAGCCGAGCTGTCTCCTGCTGTAAAATATTTGTCAAAACTCGGATGGTCGTTAAAAAATCTCGTTTATGAAGAGAATCAAAAACTTGAGATTTCTTTTTCGACTAATGGTTTTAACTTCTTTACCGTAATAAATATTTCGTACCCCGAAGCAATATCGGCAGTAAATTTAAATATTAAAATGGAGTCAGACGATTCTGTTACATTATTGTTTGAAGTACCAGCTCCAAATAACTATGTGCTAGATCCCGGCACATTGCTTGAATTTGAAAGTTTGAAAAACCTTTTTGCAAGAATTAATTATGCAAAAGAAATAAAAGGGAGGGAGTTAAACGAAAGTATGCTTGCCGGCTTATCCGGCGACATAATTGATGCAATTGACCTGGAATTAAAAAGAACCGCCGGATTACTAATCGAATTTGTAATGAAATTAGTGCCGGACAAATTCATTTTCCATACTGATAATATACCAACTAACAGAGTGAAATTGAAAAATGTTAAAATATGTTGACTATACCGGTTTCAAAAAGAAAATAAGTGCAGAAACTTTGCAGAGTTACAAACTCCTTAATCAATTGCCCGGCAGCCCTCCAATATTAATTGTAGACCAGGATTCCCGGTTAATTTTTGCCAACAACAATTTTAGAAAATATTTTGACATGGCGGAGGGTGACTTAATAAGCAGATTAAACACCGAACCTAAAATTGAAAATATAATTCTCGGACTGAGAGAAAGCAACTATGAAAGCGTAGTTACCGAAATGTATTTTGCTGATAAGGATTATGAAAATGTAAAAGTACATATCGAACGGATATTGATTGACGGCAGCGAGTATGTTATATGTTTTTTTGAATTTGAAAATCCGGAAACAAAATTTGAAGAAAAGATAAACAATCTTTATCGGGCACTTGAGCACAGCAACATACCGGTGATGATAATAAGTTACGACGGATTAATTTTATACACTACTCCGGCTTTCGAAAACATTCTTGATTTAAAACTTGAATCATTATATAACAATTCGCTTCTTTCTGTTTTTTCTTTTTATTTAAGTCAGAGCGAACTTGCATCACTGTCAACTGCGCTGAATAACAAAACGGAGTGGAACGGGTCAATCAGCTACGAAAATAAAAAGAAGGAAATCAGTTTTTATGATTTAATTCTTGAACCTATTACAAGTATAAATGAATCTTGGGCATTTATATTCAAAGCCAACGATATTACCAATCATATTCAAAAAAACAGAATAATCAAAAAGTCCGAGAACAGATTAAAATCAATTATAAATAATATTACCGACCTACTACTTATCATTTCAAAAAAAGAGGACAAATACGTTTTTGCCAATGCCAACGATAACTTTTGTACTGCATTCGAAATCAACAAAGAAATAGTTGAAGGGAAAAGAATTGAAGATTTATTAGAGCCGGTTTTGGTTGATAATTTTTACAAAGCAGTAAACAAATTGAGTGTAGAAAATAGTTTTGACGTTTCGTTTAGGTTTGAGCTGCCGGATTTGCCGATCATGAGAGAATCAAAAAACGGTCAAATAGGCAAAAAAGTTTTTCAGGCAAAAATGATTGAAATAAACGATCACCTCGAGAACGAAAAATTGTATGTTATGTCTATCCATGATATTACAGAAAGAGTTTTATATGAAAAACAATTGCGTATCGCTTACGAAAAAGAGTTGTACTTAAATAAATTGAAAACTACTTTTCTTGAAAATATGTCTCATGAAATTCGTACACCAATAAATGCAGTTAACGGATACGCCGAGATAATTGATGACGCGTTAAAAACAAAAGACTACGATTCGGTAATAGAATTTATTAATGTCTTAAAAGAAGTGTTTGCAAGAATTATGAATTTATTTTCTAATATTGTTGAGCTTTCGCAAATTGAATCCGGCGAGGTTCAGATAGAAAGTGTAAAGTTCAACTGTAACAAAGTACTGAAGTCGGTATACAGCAAGAAGAGTGAAGAGGCGAAGAAAAAGAATCTAGAATTTTATGTTATTCTCGAAAAAGAGGAAGTTTTAATAGAAGCCGACTGGGTAAAGCTAGAAAAAATAGTTTTTGCTCTCGTCGATAATGCAATAAAATTTACCAGCGAAGGCGAAATAGTTCTAAGTTCGAGATTAACTGGCAGTAATCTGGAAATAATTATTTCTGATACAGGCAGCGGAATTGATAAGCAGCAGTTAAAAAGAATTTTAGAACCATTTGTTCAGGAAAATGAAGAACCATATACAAGAGCTTATGACGGTGCGGGTCTGGGATTAACAATTGCGTATAAGTTAACAAAATTAATGAACGGCGAATTCCGGATTCAAAGCGATAAAAAATCCGGCACAAAAGTAACATTGTCCTTCCCTGTGGTAAAATGAAAATTCAAAATAAGATTAAAAACTATTCAAAAAAATAGCCTCATAAAAAAACTCAAAGACCTTATTCAAATTTTGATCAGTCCCTATATTTGTAAAAACTTCTGCGGTGAATTAACTCCGGTTGGGTAAACCTTCGTTAAAAATGCTCTGAAATAAAAAAATAATTTGACAAATCAAAAAAAATTTCCTGATATGAAAACGTTATTAATCTATTGTCAATTTAATTTCATTAACTTATTATATTTCACACATCTGTCCAAAACGTTTAATAAAAAAGGACCCCCTTCCAACAGATTAAATCT
>DYLN01000268.1 GCA_020722085.1 Melioribacter roseus | reverse complement strand
ATGAATTGTTTTCAAATCGATTCCCCGTTATAAAAAATAATTTGGACAGTACTGAATTATTTTAGAAAAATATGGTATATCTAATAAAACCGATTTCTTTTTATCCGACTTTAGGCTAATTTATGAATATAATATTTTTATTTAAAAAAGAAAAAAATGAACGATCACTGGAATAAGAGATACTCCGTGGAAGAGTATGTTTACGGTAAGGCGCCTAACGAATTTTTCAAAGCGGAATTGGAGAAAATTTCACCGGGTAGGATTCTCCTGCCTGGTGAAGGCGAGGGAAGAAATGCCGTATTTGCTGCATCGTTGGGCTGGGAAGTTGATGCAATCGACCAAAGCGAAGAAGCGGAAAAGAAAGCATTAAAACTTGCCGATGAGTTTGGAGTTAAAATTAATTATTTGTTAGGTGATATTACTTCTTTTCCGCTAAAGAAAGATTATTACGATGCAGCAGCATTAATATTTGTACATCTGCCAAAAGAATTGCGGAATGATTTTCACGGAAAACTTATCTTTGCATTAAAACCGGGAGGTAAAATTATACTTGCGGCATTTGATAAAGAACAAATAAACAAAAACTCTGGCGGACCGAAAGAAACAGAAATGCTTTACTCGCTCGAAGATGCGGTCGAAGATTTTATTGATTTGAATTTTGAGCTGCTTTCGAAAGAAACGATACAGATTAACGAAGGCAGAGACCATAACGGTGAGGCGGTTGTAATTAAGTTTGTCGGGGCAAGAAAAGCATAATGCGCAGGGCTTGGAGCATCCGGCTTCGTTAAACAACTACGCTCGTCAGAGTCTGCTCCGACCCGTCTAAATACGACGAGGTTTTCAACCGCAGAGCCCGCTCCGACTGCGAAGCGAGGCGAGCGAAGTCTGGCGGCCGAATGCGAAAACGGGTTGAAGCACTTGATGTTAGTCCATTTTTTGCAGAATTATATTTCTTTAAATTTCCCAGAAATATATTTATGAATTATACTTGCTACTAGTGTTTGATATGGCATTCCTTCTTCTAATGATTTAGCTTTTAAATTTGCTAAGTCTCTTTCCGTAAGACGAATATTAATCCTTTTGTTTTTTGCAGCAGTATTTTTTGCATAACGCTGATATTCTAACTTTTTCTTTTCAAAATCTTTTATTGATTTCCATTCACCTTTTTCGTATGACTTCAATAATTTTTTTTCTTCTTTATCTAACTTCATCCTATTCTCCTTCTAAATATTTTTTTGTAGCCTTTCTGCTTGGGATAATTATTTTCAAAAATACTTTATCTGCGTCTTCTACATATGGAACTAAATAAGCATACTTTTCATATTCAACTACATATATATTTTGGTTTTTATATTTCTCTTGGTTCGGTTGTTCAATAATATCAAGTAAATGTCCCAATTCAATCTGACTAACAATTATTTCGAATGAAATATTTCTTTCACTTTTTAGTTTTTCATTCTTTTCTTCATTCCACTCGAAATGCTTCAATTTTTTTATTATAAAGTTAGTAATAATGTATGCCTATCGTCAACCTCACTTAATGGGTTAACCTTGTGGCTAAGGCGCAGCTCGCCAAAGTCCACCCGTCTCGTGACTTCGTCACGGACGAGGTCACGGATTGGAGTCCATGGACTCTAACGAGCGAACTCCCGACAGGGTTCGTTCGACAGAATTCGCTCGCCTC
>DYLN01000010.1:16796-50359 GCA_020722085.1 Melioribacter roseus | reverse complement strand
CTGGATTAAGGAGAACTTCGGAAACAGAGGCACTTGCAAACCAACTTATTGATGAACATCCAAACAGTGAAGTAGAAAAAAGGGCATTACTGATTATTGCATCATTAAGTGCATTTGATCCCAATTACAGAGAAACATCGAACAATGCAAAGAAAGTTCTTGCAGAAAAATACGGAAATGAAATAGATGCCGGATTAATGGCAGCATTGGGGATTCCGGTCAATAAAGCTTCTTTCAGTATTTCAAATAATCTGGAGAAAAAAGCCGCTAATAGCGCTAATGAAGTTGAAAAAGATAATCTGAGTTTTGGAGCAATTAATTACCCCAATCCCTTCAATCCAGCAACTATAATCACTTATTCACTTCCCAAAGCGAGTTTTGTGACGTTGAAGGTGTACGACATTCTCGGAAGAGAGATAACAACACTTGTTAATGAAAACAAGCCGGCGGGAAAATATGAAGTTGAGTTTGACGCATTTGAATTACCAAGCGGTATATATTTTTACAGACTTACTGCGGGAAGTGAAAATCTTGTGAGGAAGATGCTGCTGGTTAAGTGAACCTTACAACTTATGAGGTCGGGTTGTCCCGGCCCTGGATAAATTCTTAGTATGTTTTCTTATCGTGAATTGAATACCAACCCTCATTTAATTAATTTCACTCTGTGAAAACAATTATTTCCATAACTTTGCTTGTTATTCTGTCGCTCCTCCTTTATATCTCAGGGAACAATTTTCATGTTTTAAATCAAACGAAAACTCCACGCGGTAATTACTACAAAGGTTTATTGAAGAGCGAATCGAACAGTTATTTAAAGACGGCGAGCTACAGCATGGATGTTAATTTTGATCCTATGACAAAAATTATTGAAGTGCAGGAAAATATTACCTGGATTAATAACACTTCATTTACTGCAAATGAGATTCAATTTCATCTTTACCCGAATGCATACAAAAGCAATAAAACATTATTTGCCGCCGGCTGGAATATTCAGCCGGAAAACCGGACACAAATTGATGTGAAATCATTTCGCGTTAACGATAGAGAGGCAAAATTAATTTATTTCCAGCCTGAGGTTTATAACCCGCATGACAGCACTGCAGCAAGAACAATTTTAAGTAAACCTGTTGACCCAGGCGATTCGGTAAAAATTTATTTTAATTATTCGATGAAAATTCCTAAGTCACTAAAAAGATTAGGATACGCACGCGGAAGAAATTTTTATTTCGTTTCGCAATGGTTTCCGAAAGTTGGTGTATTCGAAAACGGGAAATGGATTTGCAGTCAATATCATCCTTTTACAAATTTTTACTCCGATTTCGGTGATTACGAAGTAAACATTACCGTTCCCCAAAATTATGTTGTTGGAGCTACAGGCACCCTTGCTTCAAAAGATGAGATTGTTGATAATGTTACATATCATTATCTGCAGGCAGGTGTGCATGATTTTGCATGGTTTGCCTCAGACGATATTCTTTACCGGAATGAAATTTACAAACGAAACGACGGAAGTGAAATTTTAATTAAAGCTTTTGTACAGCCGGAAAGAAAAAAATATTTCAATAGATATTTCGAAACTGTCAAAAACTCATTGCAGTATTTCGAAGATCATATCGGCGTCTATCCTTACGAAAATATTACACTCGTTGATGTGCCGCGTACATCTGCTGCAGACGGTATGGAATATCCGACTTTATTTACAACCGGCGCGGAATTGTTTTCATCTATTGAAACACATCAGCCGGAATATGTTACCGCACATGAATTTTCACATCAGTTCTTTTATGGATTGCTGGCGAATAACGAAGTCTACGAAGCATGGCTGGACGAAGGGTTTACTTCATATATTTCTACCAAAATAGTTTATCATTATTACAAAGATGCTCTGGCTTATTTTAAAGTTGCTTCTTTTGTGCCGGTTTACGGGCTGGATTTTCTCTCTTACAAAGGAATTCCAATTATTTACACTCTTGCCGATATTGATGTTCCGGAATCTGCCAATCAATTGACGGGCTATTACCGCAATATAACAATTGGTACGCTTGAGGATAAATCTTATATGCTGCCGACAAGATTATCTTATGTTGTAAATTCATATCTCAAACCCCAATTGGCTCTCGAGTCGCTCGAAAGATATTTAGGCTACGAAAAAATGATGAACATCTTAAAAGACTATTACATCAGATATAAATTTAAGCACCCAACGGCTGAAGATTTTATTAATATAGTCCAGGAAAACACCCACGAAGATATGAACTGGTTCTTTGATGAATTTTACAAAAATGCACATCAATACGATTACAAGATTTCGAATGTGTCAAGTCTCGGTGAAAATTTTTATCAGGTGTTTGTAAAGAAAAAGGGAGACGGATTTTTCAAGAACGATGTTGCCTTAATAACAGATAAAGATACGCTCTATCAAAAATGGGATAAAAATGAAAATTACCATATATTCATTTTCTATACTAAGAATAAAGTTATCGCAGCGGAAATCGATCCGATGAGAAAAAATCTTTTGGACATTAATTTTGCAAATAATTCATACACTCTCGAACCGAGATACGGCGCTTCCCTTTCGTTGACAGCCCGGTGGTTTTTCTGGATACAAAATGCATTAATGATTCTTGGAAGTATCGGTTAACGATGAAAGTTTTATTTTTCAAAAGCGTGAGAGCTGTTATTTATAACAGCAAATTTGTGCTCCTCTTTTGGGTTTTTAATGCGTCTGCAGCTCTGGTTCTATCTGTTCCCGTTTTTCATATTCTGCTTGATAATCTGGAGCATTCGCTAGTAAGCGATAGACTTGTGTATGGTTTTGATTACCTCTGGTTTGTTCAATTTCAGAATTTATACAAACTAAATATTGAACAGATGCCGCTGAATATATATTTCGTTGTCGGTATTTATACTTTGGTGCAGACATTTTTCCTCGGCGGACTTATTTCGATATTCAATAATCCCAAGAAGAATCTTTACGTGGATTTTTTTTACGGTGGAGTGAAATACTTTTATAGATTTACCAAAGTGCTGTTAGTTTCGCTGAGCTTTTTTATGCTTGCCTTTAAGATCAATGATTGGCTGGGAGATTTAATTACTGACGCATTCATAAATTCTGAAAACGTGATGATGGAATTTATTTTAAGATCTCTTCGTTACATTTTGCTCGTTTTTTTTATTGGTATTGTAACAATAATTTCCGATTACTCTAAAGTTGCTCTTGCCGTTAGGGAGCGGAGAAAAGTAATAAGAGAAATCTACAACACTTTAATATTCCTAAAAAATAATTTTACCAAAGTATTTATAATTTTTTTAATTGTGGCAGTTTTAGGCGCTCTTGGAGCCGTGATGTACAATTTGCTTGAGAAGGAAATTCCGCGAACCCCGTTTTATTTTTTGGCTGTCTCTTTTGTTCTTCAGCAAATGTTAATTATTTTTCGGCTTTATATTAGGATGTTATTCTTTTCAACCGAAGTAAATTTATATAAAGACCTTAGTGCTGAACAAATACCGGTAGAGCTGGTGGGAGAAAAAATATAAAAATGGCAATAATACCAATAACAATTTACGGTGATAAAATTTTAAGACAGAAGACGCGGAAAGTCAAACAGATTGACGACGGATTGATTCTGAAAATAAAAAACATGTTTGAAACAATGCGGAATGCTAACGGCATCGGACTTGCCGCAAACCAGGTTGGCTTTGATGAATCCTTTTTTGTGATTGATATTAGTCCGGTTGAAGGTTATGAAAATATTAAACCTGTGGTAATGATTAATCCAGAAATAGTTGAAGAATCTTCTGAAACGGTTGTTATGGAGGAAGGCTGTTTAAGTCTTCCGCTTCTAAAAGCTGAAGTAGAAAGAGCTGAAAAAGTAAAAATTAAATACCTTGATACCGACGAGAAAGAACAGATTGTTGAAGCCGATGAATTGTTCGCAAGAGTTATTCTACATGAATATGATCACCTTCAAGGGAAGATGATTCCCGATAGAGTAAATGCAGAGTTAAGAAAAAAAATGCAGGGCGAGCTGAAAAAAATTAAGAACAGAGAAATCAAAATTGACTACCCTATCACCGGCATGAAATAACACATCTAAGTTATATATTTCCACATCGGAGAATAAATGAAAATAGTTTTTATGGGAACCCCAGAATTTGCCGTAGCTTCCCTAAAAAAAATTTTTGAAAGCCGGCATGAAATTGCTGCTGTTGTTACTGCGCCCGATAAAGAAAGAGGCAGAGGAAGAAAAGTTACTTTTAACCCTGTTAAAGAATTTGCGGTAAAAAACAATCTTCGATTACTTCAGCCGGAAACACTTAGAGATGAGATTTTTATTGACGAATTAAAAAAACTCGAAGCTGATATTTTCGTTGTAGCCGCATTCAAAATATTGCCGAAAGAAGTTTATACGATTCCCAAATTCGGTTCGTTTAATCTGCATGCATCTCTTTTGCCTAAATACCGCGGAGCCGCACCCATTCAATGGACTTTAATAAACGGCGAGAAAGAAACCGGCGTTACTACATTTTTTTTGGAAGAAAAGGTGGATACAGGCAATATTATCCTTCAGGAAAAAATACCGATAGATGACGACGATGATTACGGCATTTTGTACAATAAATTAATGAAAGTAGGTGCTGGCACAGTTTTAAAAACAATTGAAAAAATTGAGGAAGGAAATTATCAGTTGCTGAGTCAGGATAATTCGCTTGCTACTCCGGCACCAAAAATAACAAAAGAGCTATGTAAAATTGATTGGAGTAAAAGTGCTGTAGAAATTCATAATTTGATTCGGGGATTATCACCTTATCCAGCAGCTTTTTTTTATAACAAAGGAAAACTCTACAAGATTTTTAAAACACGAGTAATTGAAAATAATCAGTTAATTGTAAATAGCCTTCAGAATTCTCGATTCTCGATTCTTAATTCTCAATTGTTTGCCAAAACAGGCAGAGGAATTCTTCAAATATTGGAAATCCAGCTTGAAGGAAGAAAAAGAATGACGGTCGAAGAATTTCTTCGGGGCTATAAATTTCCGGTTGATTAAAACGGACTGCAAATGAGAAATCAAAGATTTAATAATATTCTTGATGCTATTGGAAAAACACCGATTGTTAAGCTTGGGAATATTTCTAAAAACTTTAAAGCTAAAATCTGGGCAAAGCTTGAGTTTATGAATCCCGGCGGAAGTATGAAAGACAGAATTGCAAAGTATATGATTGAGAAAGCCGAAAGGGAAGGGCGCATCAAACCCGGTGATACAATACTCGAGAACTCTTCGGGAAATACTGCTATGGGACTGGCGATTGTCTGTCGACAGAAAGGTTATAAATTGAAAATTGTTATCCGTAATACGACGAGCAAAGAAAAAATTAAGATGCTTGAAATTCTCGGTGTTGATGTTATTCAAGTCGACGGCTCGCTATCTCCCGAACATCCCGAATCATATAATAATTTTGCACAAAATTATGCTAAAGAACACCCGGATGTTTTTTATATTGATCAGCATAACAATCTTGATAATAACGAAAGTCATTACATGACTACCGGTCCAGAAATATGGGAGCAAATGAAAGGGGAAATCGATTACTTTGTAGCTGGAGTTGGAACAGGCGGTACGCTTCTAGGTGCGGGTAAATATCTAAAAGAAAAAAATCCGAATGTTAAATTGATCGGCATAGATCCTGTTGGTTCAATTTTTTTTGATTGGTTTAAGCACAAGAAAATAATAAAGCCGTCACGTTATTTAATTGAAGGAATCGGGGATGAATTTCTAATCAAAACAGCACAACTTGAATTGATGGACGATATGATAAAAGTATCGGACAAAAAAGCTATTGGCTGGGCAAAAAAACTTGCTTTTGAAGAAGGCATAATTGCTGGCGGCTCAAGCGGTGCAAATGTGTGGGGTGCTGTTAAAATTGCTGAACAGATTGACAGGCAAGCCAACATCATAACTGTAATTTGTGATACCGGCTATAAATACTTCAGTACAATTTATAACAATGAGTGGCTTGAAAAAAACAATCTTCTGTAGAAGATAATCCCTGCAATTGTTAACCAAAAAATAAAAGGATATCAGTGATAGATACGATCACGAAATTGATTCCTTTTAGTGTACATGTGAATGTTCATGTGTATATATAAAGCAAACCAAAAATTACAATAACAGCTATTGTTAACATTACTGAAAAGAACACTTTCATTTTTCCCTCCAATAATTTTTATAAACTAAAATAGAAAAGTAACGTTCAAAAATAATAGATCGTAACATGGCACGATAAATAAGTTCCTCAGTAAATTGTAATTTATTTGCCTAAATTTGTTAAGTTCATCCCAGACAAGTCAGTAAATTAAAAGGAGACAAAATGAAAATGCGTTTATTTGTTAGTTCATTTTTATTGTTATTCATCTTTTTTATATCACAAGTTAATGCACAAGATGAAACAGATCCATTTCTCTGGCTGGAAGATATAGACGGAGCGAAACAATTGGAATGGGTAAAAGCCCATGATTCAACGACAGTTTCTGCATTAGAGGGATATCCCGGCTTTCAGGAAATCTACAAAGAAAATCTTACAATACTTAATTCCAAAGAAAGAATCGCTTATCCTTCTATTTACAAAAACTACATCTATAATTTTTGGCAGGATAGTCTGAACGAACGCGGACTCTGGAGAAGAACTACTCTTAAAGAATATTTAAAACCTAATCCGGTATGGGAAAAAGTTTTAGATATTGATGAGATGTCTAAAACCGACAGCATTAAATGGGTTTTCAAAGGTGCAAATTTTCTTTATCCCGATTTTGATAGATGCATGGTTTATTTATCAAAAGGCGGCAGCGATGCTGTGGTAATTAGAGAGTTTGATTTGAAAACGAAACAATTTGTTAAGAACGGTTTTGAGCTTCCAGAAGCAAAAGGTTCGGTTTCGTGGATTGATAAGAACACAGTGTTTGTAAGAACAAATTTTGGAAAGGGTACATTAACAACATCCGGTTATGCACGGATTGTAAAAGTATGGAAACGGGGAACTGGTTTAGATGAAGCGGCTGCAGTGTTCGAAGGAGATTCTACAGATGTATCTGCCATTGCTTACGTAATACATACTCCTGAAAGGAGTTACAATATTGTAGGAAGGGATATTACATTTTATACGTCGGATTACTATGCATACGAAAACGGAAAACTGACAAAACTCGATTTTCCCGAGGATGTTAAATTTGATGGTATTTTTAAGAACCAAATATTGCTTGAGATGAAAACTGATTGGAACGTTGGGGGCAAAATATTTAAACAAGGCGCATTAATTAGCATTGACTATAATAAATTTTTAAACGGTGATAGAAACTTTGTGCAGATAGAGCTTCCCGGAGAGCGGGAGAGTATTGTTGCTGTTGCTACTACAAAAGATTTTCTTATAATTAATAAACTTAGCAACGTTAGGAATGAACTTTATAAATATGTTTTTGACAACGGGAGGTGGTCAGGTTCCAAAATAGATGCACCTGACTTCGGTACAATTAGCATTGGTTCAACAGACGACTTTTCGAATAAATTCTTTTTTACTTACACAAATTTTCTTACGCCAACTTCTCTCTACTTTGTAAACGATAATGGTGTGATTGAAAAAGTTAAAAGTCTTCCTTCTTTTTTCGAAGGGAAAAAATTTCAGGTAAAACAATATGAAGCGGCTTCATTAGACGGTACGAAAATACCCTACTTCCTTGTAGAACCAAAAGAAATAAAGTACGATGGAACAAATCCAACATTGTTGTATGCCTACGGCGGTTTCGAAATTTCGATGCAGCCAAGTTACTCGGCAGTTATTGGAACAGCTTGGCTTCAGAAGGGTGGTGTTTATGTGCTTGCAAATTTAAGAGGCGGCGGTGAGTTTGGTCCAAAATGGCATCTTGGTGCTATTAAAGAAAACCGGCATAAAGTTAATGAAGATATGATCGCAGTCTCGGAAGATTTAATAAAAAGAAAAGTTACTTCTCCGAAACATTTGGGAATAATGGGAGGAAGCAACGGCGGCTTGCTTGTCGGTTCTGTATTTGTTCAAAGACCAGAATTATATAATGCCGTTGTATGCAGGGTTCCGCTGCTTGATATGAAACGATACAATAAATTATTAGCCGGTGCAAGCTGGATGGGTGAATACGGAAATCCTGATCTTCCTGAAGAATGGTCATACATAAAGAAATATTCTCCATACCAAAATCTTTCAAAAGACAAAAATTATCCGAAAGTGTTTTTTATGACATCAACACGCGATGACCGGGTCCATCCAGGGCATGCAAGAAAGATGGCTGCTAAAATGGAATCATACGGCAAACCGTTTTATTATTATGAGAATACGGAAGGCGGGCATTCTGCCGGCGTAACCAATAAACAGATAGCATTCGAATCAGCATTAATTTATTCTTATCTGTGGATGCAGTTGAAATAGAAATAAACAAGTAAATTGGTTAACTTTGCGGTTAATTTTTTAAAAGAATATTTAAAAAGTATTTTATAAAGGCATAGGATTGGAATATAAAGACACAATTCTTGATTTGATAGGCAATACACCGTTAATTAAAATCAACAAAATAAACAAAGGATTAAGACCGCAGATATTTGCTAAGCTGGAATCGGCTAACCCGGGCGGAAGCGTAAAAGACAGAATAGGTTACAGCATGATAGTTGATGCCGAAAAAAAAGGTACACTTAAACCCGGGGGAACAATAATAGAAGCAACAAGCGGCAATACAGGGATTGGTCTGGCAATTACTGCTGCTGTGAAAGGTTATAGATGCCTTTTTGTTTGCACCGATAAAGTCAGTTCGGAAAAAATTAATTACTTGAAAGCATTCGGTGCAGATGTGATTGTTGTTCCGAATACTTACGAACCCGACCATCCCGAATATTATGTGAATGTGGCGAGAAGAATTCATGAGGAAACGCCTAATTCGGTTTTTGCGTATCAATACGGGAATCCTTCTAATCCTGAAATGCATTATAGAACTACAGGCCCGGAAATCTGGAGACAAACAAAAGGCAAGATTACTCATTTTGTTTCCAGTATCGGAACCGGCGGCACAATCAGCGGGACAGGTAGATTTCTCAAAGAAAAAAATCCTAATATTCAAGTAATTGGCGCCGACCCGATTGGTTCAATATTCAAACATTACAAAGAAACCGGCGAAATAATTAAGGGTACTCCTTATCTGGTAGAAGGCATTGGTCAGGATTGTTTGCCCGCAAACGTACATTTTCAGTATATCGATAAAATTATAAATATAAGTGATAAAGATTCTTTTGCTGCCGCAAGAAGATTGACCAAAGAAGAAGGAATTTTTTGCGGTGGAAGCACCGGCACAATTGTTCATGTGGTTCTGGAAATTGCAAAAAATTTAACAGAAAACGATGTAATAGTATTTATTGTTTGCGATACCGGTGAAAGATATCTTTCCAAAGTTTATAATGAAGCATGGCTCCAGATGAATAGAATGCTTGATACAGAAGTGAAAGTTCTCGGAGATATTTCTTATAATAAAAAAAGAAAAGGATTCGGAGGGATGGTTTATGTGCACGATAATGCTACAATCCGCCAAGCGTTAAAGATAATGAGCAGCAAAGGATTTACTTATCTGCCAGTACTCAATGGGAGTTTGAAACCGGTCGGCAGTTTGAGAGAAGGACATGTTCTTTCGCGGATGCTTGATGACCCCAAAATGCTTGATGCACCTGTAAAAGAAATTATGGAAGAAAGTTTTCGGGTATTAGATGCTAAATCCAGTATTGCCGAGGTAAGAAATGCCTTAAAAGAAGCACCGGCAGTGCTAGTTAGTAATTTCGGAAGAATAACCGATATTATTACAAGATATGATTTAATTGATTTTGAATAACAAAAAGGGAGTTAAATGGGATTTTCAACAGATGCAATTCATGCGGGACAAATTCCTGACCCGACAACCGGGGCAGTAATAACGCCGATCTATCAAACCTCCACTTATGCCCAGGATGCTTTGGGTGTAAATAAAGGTTACGAATACGGCAGAACTCACAACCTTACTCGAGAAGCGCTTGAAAAAAATATTGCTGCTCTTGAAAAAGGGAAATACGGTATAGCTTTTGCTTCTGGACTTGCAGCTATCCAGTCAATACTCGGTCTTGTGAAATCCGGTGATCATATTATTGCAACAGAAAATGTCTACGGGGGTACATACCGTTTAATGGAATTGATATTCAAAGATTATGGACTGGAATTTTCGTGGGTTGATACATCAAATGTTGTAAAAATAAGAAAGGCAGTAAGACCGAATACAAAGCTTATTTACATTGAGACGCCGACTAACCCGATGCTGAGACTTACCGATTTGAGAACAGTGAAAGGCATTTGTAAAAAATATGATTTGATTAGTGTTGTCGATAATACATTTATGACTCCCTACTTTCAAAAACCGCTTTTGTTTGGAATAGATGTAGTCCTTCACAGCACAACAAAATATATTAACGGTCACAGCGATGTAATAGGCGGTATAGTTATTACTAATAATCCTAAAATTCATGAACGCATTCGTTATTTACAGAATGCAATCGGTGCCGTGCCTTCACCTTTTGACTGCTGGCTTACATTGAGGGCAACTAAAACTCTAGCTGTAAGAATGAAACAGCACAACGAAAATGCAAAACGAATTGCAAAATTTCTGTCGGAAAATCCTAAAGTAAAAAAAGTTATTTATCCGGGACTCCGAAATCATCCCCATTATAGCTTGGCTAAAAGACAAATGAGTGGTTATGGCGGCATGATTACTGCCGATTTCGGTGACTTAAAATCAGCAAAGAAAGTTTTGAATCGGGTTAAAGTTTTTACTCTCGGCGAAAGTTTGGGTGGAGTTGAAAGTTTAATTTCACATCCTGCCTCAATGACTCATGCTTCTATTCCTAAAAGAGAAAGAGAAAAACTCGGTATTACCGAAGGATTAATTAGATTCTCTGTTGGGATTGAAGATGTTGAGGACCTTATTGCCGATATTGAGCATGCTCTTAAATAGACAATGTCTCCGATATAGTTAGAATCCCGATCTGCAAATTATTAACTTGCATTGTAAAATTTATGCAAGGGAGGCATTATGTCCAACAATGTCAAAATAAAAAGTCGCAAAGCAGATATTGACGATACTAAGTACTCAATGGATACTCATATAATTTATGGCAAAGACGTATCGGATAAGTGGGATTATTCTCACCACGTAACTGCGCCAATATCGTCTTCAACAACATTTCGTTTGGATTCCGTCGAAAGAGGTGCGCAAGGCTTTACTCAGTTTGCTCATACCGAAGAATTTGGCGAACATGCACCGATTTTTATTTATGATCGTCTTGGTGAACCGAATAAAGATATGCTCGAAGAAAACCTCGCTTATGTAGAAAAAGGTGAAATGGCTGTCAGCTTTTCGTCTGGCATGGCAGCAATCTCTGGTGTGCTGGGAATTTTAACTGTAGCAGGCGATGAGATAATTTCTCATAATACTCTGTACGGATGTACAATTTCATTGCTCAAAAATTGGTATCCGCGTTATAATATTAAATGGAATCCCATTGATCTTACTATTCCTGAAAATATTTTTAATGCGCTTACCGAAAAAACTAGAGTAGTTTATTTTGAAACTCCTTCAAATCCTAATCTCGATATAATTGATATTGCTGCTGTAAGAAAAATTGTTGATCAAATAAATAAATCCCGCGGCGATAAGAATAAAGTCTATATTGTAATTGATAATACTTTTTCAACTCCGTACTGCCAGAGACCGATAGAATTTGGTGCTGATTTTGTTGTTCATTCTTTAACAAAAGGAATCGGGGGATTCGGAACAGACATGGGTGGAGCTGTTATTGGTAAAAAGAAATTTCGGGATATTTTACATCTGATTAGGAAAGATTTTGGTGGAGTTTTAAGTGCAAAAAATGCGTGGTCTATTTTAACTTACGGACTGCCAAGTTTAGCTCTCAGACAAAAACAGCAGATCAAAACTGCTATGCAGATTGCCGAGTTTTTAAACTCTAATTCTAAAGTTGAGTTTGTTAATTATCCCGGTCTGCCTAATTTCAGAGGTTATGAAACGGCAAGGAAACAGATGGTTGATTTCAGCGGCAACTTTGCCCCAGGCGCTTTAATTTATTTCGTCATTAAGGGAAATACACCGGCAGAAAGCAAAGACAACGGAAGAAAATTTATGGATTACGTTGCAGACAATGCTTATACTATGACACTTGCAGTTAGTCTGGGACATACACGAACTTTAGTTGAGCATCCTGCTTCAATGACACATTCGGTTGTTCCGCCTGAAGAACTAGCAAACAGGGGAATTGACGCCGGTGGAATTAGAATTGCAATCGGTCTTGAAAATCCAGATGATCTTTTACTCGATTTAGATGAAGCATTGAAGTCAATATAGCTGGTAAGAAAGACTACTTATGCAAATAATCTCCAGTTTGCTTTTCCGGCAATTTCCAGAAATTGTTTTCGGTATGTCTACAAAAATAGGATTGGGAAGAACTGCACCCTTCTATTTTAATCTTTCATTTAATGTAAACGATGATCCGGAAATTGTAAAAGAAAACAGACATTATTTTCTCCGGCAAATTGGTTTAGAAGATAACCGAATTGCATATCAAAATCAGATTCACTGCGACATAATCAAAATTGTGGATAAGCCCGGTTTTAACGGTGTGAGCGATGCAATGATAACAGCAAAAAGAAAAATCGGACTGGCAGTTTCTACTGCAGATTGTACAACAGTGTTTGTCTACGATTCAAAAAATAAAATAATTGCCGCGGTTCACTCCGGCTGGCGGGGTACGAGCAAAAAAATATTAGCCAAAACTTTGGTAAAATTAAAGAACGAGTTCAATTCAAAACCTAGTGATTTATTTGTCTATATCGGTCCTTCCATATCCCAAAAAAATTACGAAGTCGGTAAAGAAGTTGCTCAGTTATTTGACAAAAAATATTTAATACCTAAAAACAATAAGTTCCTTTTAGATGTTGCCGGGGCAAATTTCGACATGCTGATTGATGCAGGTATTCCTGAAACAAATATCGAAAAAAGCAGCTTGTGTACGTTTGAAGAGAAAGAATTACTCCATTCGTACAGAAGAGATGGTGAAAAGTCCGGCAGAGCACTTGGCATTATTGCGCTAAAAGAATAAGACAAATTCACTTGTGTTAATTGAAATTTTATTTGCTAACTTTAAACAACAAAAAAATTACTTATTCAAACTTGCTCACGGTTTATAAATGATCAATGTAATTCGATTGAAAAATGCTACTTTTTATGCTTACCATGGAGCGATGCAGGAAGAACAAAACATGGGCGGGAAATTTGAAGCCGATGTTGATATTTATACCGACTTTACAGAAGCTGCTAAAAAAGACAGTCTTAAACATACGATCAACTATAACGAAGTTTATAAATATATAAACGACGTTGTTCATGCTAAAAAGTACTATTTGATTGAATCGCTTGCTGCTTTAATCGCAGATGAATTGTTAAAAAGATATCCTGCTATTCAGAAAATTGCCGTTCGCGTTAGAAAACATCACGTGCCTGTGGGGGGTGTAATTGATTATGTAGAAGCAGAGGTAATAAAAGAAAATGGAAAATAAGGTTTTTCTTGCCCTCGGTTCTAACAAAGGGAACAGAGAAGAATATCTTAAGGGTGCACTAAAAAAGATAAGTGAACTTAAGGAAACAACCATTAAGAAAGTCTCATCCCTCTACGAGACAAAACCTTATGGCAACACAAATCAAAATGATTTTTATAATTTAGTGATTGAAATTACTACTGGGCACGACATAAAAAGTTTGTTAAGCGAATTAAAAAGAATCGAAAAGGAAACCGGCAGAATCAAATTTAACAAAAAGTGGCAGCCGCGGGAAATCGATATTGATATTATTTTTTATAATGATACAATTTATTCAGACCCGGAAATAGAAATACCTCATAAAGATTTATTAAACAGAGATTTTGTGCTTGTGCCGATGATGGAACTTGACCCGGATTTTGTTCACCCTCTGTTAGGAAAAAGTATAAAAGAGTTAGATTTTTCTTCCCTTCCAAAAAATATTATTTGTAAATTTCAGTTTAATTACGAATAAACACTAAATAAACGTGGCAGAATTAAGGTATATTGCTATTGAAGGTGTAATCGGTGCAGGCAAAACAACACTTGCACAAAAGCTTTCTGATAAGCTTAAAGCAAATCTTGTCCTTGAAGAATTTGAATCGAATCCTTTCCTCGAAAAATTTTACGAGGATAGAAAAAGATATGCTTTTCAAACTCAAATGTTTTTTCTAATTAATCGATTTAAGCAACTGCAGGTATTGAATCAAGAAAACTTATTTTCTTCTTTCATTGTGTCGGATTATATTTTCGAAAAAGATAAAATATTTGCTTATCTGAATTTATCGGGGGAGGAACTGAAACTTTACGAAACTATTTTCCCGCTGCTGGAACGTAATATTCCTAAGCCCGATCTGGTAATTTATCTGCAATCGGGAGTCGACAGGTTAATTTCCAATGTTAGAAAAAGGGGAAGAAAAATAGAAAGAAATTTAACTCGCTCTTATTTAACCGAACTTTCCGAAGCATACAATAATTTCTTTTTCAAGTACAATAATACTCCGCTGCTTATTGTTAATTCGAACGATATTGATTTTGTAAGTAATAAGGATGATTTTGAAGTGTTGTATAAACAAATTTTCCGCGATGATAGAGGTTTTATAGAATATTTTAATCCAGAAACGAGAGGATGAAGTGTTAATAAGATTTATTTTTTGGTCGCTTGTTTTCTATTTTATTTTCAAGGTTATAAAATATGTCGCAAGATATTTTTCCGAAGAAAAGAGCCTGGATGCCGACAACGAAGCTAAAATAAAAACATCACACGATAATAATGGTTCCGGTTATAAAATTAACAAAGAAGATATTATTGATGCAGAGTTTGAAGACTTGGAAAATAATAAGAAAAAGCAATCACATTAAAATCTAATGCCGGCTAGAAAAATTTTTCAAAACATCTTTGTAAAGATTATAAAAAAAATTCTTGCTGTAAAAGAATTAAACGGTAAAAATCTGGGTGAACCGAAAAACATTTTAATTATCAGGCAGCATAACCAGTTCGGGGATATGCTTGCCACAGTTCCCTTGTTTAGAGCTGTCAAAGAAAAATTCACCGGTTGCCGATTGACATTAATTGCCTCGCCGGAAAATTATTATGCTGTTACAAAAAATAATTATGTTGATAGATTATTTGTCTTTGATAAAAAGAAGTTATTTAATCCTATATATTTTGATAAACTTAGGAAAGTATTGAAAAATAACTACGATCTTGCGATAGTTCCGGCTACTGTTGCAGTTTCCAGAACGAGTTGCCTGCTTGCCGGATTATCGGATGCTAAAATGAAAATCGGTCCTGCTTCTTTGAGTGGCAAAGATAATGACTTAGGTGAACTTTTCCATTTTAGAATTAAACTCGATTGGCGGAAATACCCGGATGTTCATGTTTCTGATTTTGTACAGGATATTTTAAGACCGTTTGGGATAAGTACCAAAAACTTAAGAACGCTAATAACATTTGACCAAAACGATATAAAATCTGTTAAGGAGTTTCTTAATTCCTTTAAGAACAGCAGGCAGAAAGTAATAGGTTTGCACATAGGTGCCGGCAAACGCTTGAACAAATGGTCCCCGCAAAAATTTTTAGAACTGATGGAAAAAATTCTCCAAATCGTAGATGCTGCTTTTTATTTTACCGGAACTAAAAAAGATGTGTACGAGATCAACCAAATAAAAAGTAGATTAAAAGTAAAAACGGGTTCTTTTATAGATCATACGATTCCGGAATTAACAGCATTAATTTCGTTGTCAGATTTATTTATTACTAATGATACGGGAGTAATGCACGCAGCGGGGGCAACAGATACACCCCAAATTTCAATTTTTGGTCCTACGAATCCTTATAACTGGGCGCCGATGGGTCCTAATAAATATTTTGTGAAAAAATCCGATATCACCGATGATGTAACTGTTGAAGATGTTTTTGAAATCTGCCGCTTAATATTAAACAAAAAGTCTCCGGTACAAAAAGAAGCCAGTATTTTGTAAAATGGAACCAAAAAACTTTGCAGCGATAGACGTAGGTACGAACTCTTTCCATTTGATTGTTGTCAGAATCAAAGATGACGGCAATTTTGAAATAATTGACCGGGAAAAAGAAGTTATTCGTTTGGGCGAAGGAAGTGCCGGCGATATTAAAGAAATAAAGGAAGATGCGATCCGGCGAGCGGTTTCTACCCTTAAAAAGTTTAAGGGAATTGCCGATTCACATTCTGCGCAGATAAGAGCTGTGGCTACAAGTGCAGTGCGCGAAGCCCTGAATAAAAATATTTTTTTGGAAAGAGTGCTTAAACAAACTGGAATCGAAATTGAAATTGTAAGCGGACAGGAAGAAGCACGATTGATTTATCTCGGTGTGTTGAAAGCTGTGCCAATTTATAATAAGAAATCACTCGTAATTGATATAGGCGGCGGCAGTACGGAATTTATCTTGGGCAAAAAAGGCATTCCCGAATTTTCTGTTAGTGTGAAATTGGGCGCCGTTAGACTTTCACAGAAATTTTTTCCCGACTATGAATTAACAAAACAAAGAATTAAAGCATGTGAAGATTGGGTCGAAGGAGAAATTTTTACAATATCGAAAAAAATGAAAAGCATGGGTTTTGATATTTGTGTCGGTGCATCCGGTACAATAATGGCAGCCGGATTTATGATTTCTGCACACAGAAAGAATACCGAATTATCGTCTGCTTATCTAAATAATTTTGAATTTACAGCCGAAGAACTTTTCGAAATCAGCAAGGAAGTGCTGAAAGCAAAAACAGTAGAAAAGAGAAAGAAAATTAAGGCGCTCGATGAAAAAAGAGCCGATATTTTCCCTGCGGGATTAATTATCCTAAGCAAAATATTTGAGCTTTTTGAACTTGATAAAATGACTATTTCGGGATACGCTTTAAGAGAAGGAATAGTAATTGACACAATTCACAAGGAAAAAGAAGGTTTCACTACTTTGAGCGATATCAGAAAAGAAAGCGTTAAACATTTGATGAATACTTGCAATTACGACAAGGAGCATTGTAAACATACTTCGGTTCTTTCATTGAAATTATTTGAACAGTTAAAACCTTTGCTTAAGCTTGATGAGAATTCTAAAGAATATCTTGAAGCTGCCGCACTGCTTCACGACATCGGTTGCCATATTTCCCACAATAATCATCACCGTCATTCATACTATATAATTAAGAACAGCGAACTGCTTGGATTTAATGAAAATGAGATTGATATGATTGCTAATATTGCCAGATACCACCGGAAAAGTCATCCAAAAGAAACTCACCGCGAATTTTCGACTCTGCCGGAAAAATCCAGACTTACTATTTTGAAATTATCTTCTATTTTAAGAATTGCAGATGCTTTTGATAGAACCCATTCAAAAATAATAACGGATATTCATGCAAATATTACCAATAATAAAGTTGAACTGTCATTAAAATGCAAAGACGGTAAGATCCCGGATATTGAGCTGTGGAATCTTGAACGCCGCAAAGGATTGTTTGAAGAAATCTTTGGCAAAAAAATTACTATCGAAAAATTTGAGTCGATCTGAAAGTTTAGTCCTTAAGTAATCTTTATAATTACCATATTAGATTGTAGTTATTTTTTAGATAAACAATTTTTATGGGGAATTTTTTATTCGATATTTTACCTTTCACTTTAATTTTTTGCATTATTATGAAGCCCTTCCTTATATTTGAAAATCACTTTTTAACTAATTGCCTATAATGAGACCCACAGTTTATATCAAAGACCTTAAAAATTATACAGGCAAAGAAGTTACATTAAAAGGCTGGTTGTACAACAAAAGATCGAGTGGAAAGATTAAATTTTTGATACTACGCGACGGTACGGGTTATACTCAATGTGTGGTTGTTAAAGGCAATGTATCCGAAGAAACTTTCGAAAACGCGGACAAGATTACTCAAGAGTCATCTTTTGAAATTACAGGCACAGTAAAAGAAGAACCGCGTGCTGTAAGCGGTTATGAAATAGATACAAAATCTTTGTCGATAATCTCTCTTGCTAATGAATATCCTATTACACCAAAAGAACACGGAGTTGAGTTTTTAATCGATCACCGCCACCTATGGATTAGATCAAGAAGACAGGTGGCAATTCTTAAAATCCGCCATAGAATAGTAAAAGCAATTAGAGATTTTTTTGACGAAAGAGGGTTCACGCTTTTTGATCCACCTATTATCACACCAAATGCCTGCGAAGGAACTTCTACTTTATTTGAAATGGATTATTTTGACCTGGGCAAGGCTTACTTGACTCAGTCAGGACAATTATACGGTGAGTCCGGCGCAATGGCTTTCGGGAAAATTTATACTTTTGGTCCTACTTTTAGAGCAGAAAAATCCAAGACACGCAGGCATTTAACCGAATTTTGGATGGTCGAACCTGAAATGGCTTTTTATGATTTAGACGATAATATGGACCTTGCAGAAGAATTTCTTGAATATATAGTGCAAACCGTTCTTAAAGATAGAGCTGAAGAATTAAAAGAACTTCAGAGAGATACTTCCAAGCTGGAAAAAGTAAAACGCCCTTTCCCCAGAATAAGTTATGATGAGGCGGTTGAGATTTTGAAAAAGAAAGGGGTAGATTTTCAATGGGGAAATGATTTGGGCGGAACCGATGAAACATTGATTTCGGAAGAATTTGACAAACCTGTAATGGTTCATAGATATCCCGCTGAAGTAAAAGCATTTTATATGAAGCGTGATCCGGCTAACCCTAAACTTGCGCTGGCTGTTGATATTTTGGCTCCTGAAGGTTACGGTGAAATTATAGGCGGCAGCCAGAGAGAAGACGATCTTAATTTACTGCTCTCAAGAATAAAGGAGCATAATCTCCCACAGGATTTTTTTGAGTGGTATTTGGACTTAAGAAGATATGGTTCGGTGCCGCATTCAGGCTTTGGTCTTGGTCTCGAAAGAACTGTTAGCTGGATTTGCGGGCTCGAACATTTAAGAGAAGCAATACCTTTTCCGAGAATGATTTATAGGAATACTCCCTAATTATGAATTTAGAACTAATCCTTTTCATAGTGCTGGCATTGATTGCTGCTGTTTCTGCAGTTATGGTAATTACACAGTCACATCCCGTTATGAGTGCCATTTTTTTAATACTTAATTTTTTTGCGTTGGCAGGTCTGTATTTACTTTTGAATGCTCAGTTCATTGCAGTTGTTCAGGTGATAGTCTATGCCGGTGCAATTATGGTACTTTTCCTCTTTGTATTAATGTTGCTTAATACTTCGAGCGAGTTTAAGGTTTTAACCGACAAAAAATTTATCAAATTTTTTGCTCTTTTAATCAGCGCTTTTGTTTTTGTTCAACTTGCATATTTGATATTTTTTACAAAACCATCAAATGCAGTTAAAGGCAATTTAAATGTAAGTTCACAAATAGGCACTATTCAAAATATCGGGAAAGAACTCTATACTAATTATATTATTCCCTTCGAGGCAGCCGGCTTTTTATTGCTTGCTGCTACAATTGGTGCACTTATTTTAGCTAAGAAGAAATTCGAGTAAACAAATGACTTCAATACCGATGGAATATTACCTTGTACTCAGTGGCTTCATGTTTTCTGTGGGAATTGTGGGTGTATTAATTAGAAGAAATGCAATTGTAGTTTTTATGAGCATTGAACTTATGCTAAACTCAGCTAACTTGACTCTTGTTACTTTTTCTTCTTACCTAGGAAATGTAACAGGGCAGGTTTTTGTTTTCTTTGTTATGACTGTTGCAGCAGCGGAGGCTGCGGTGGGACTAGCAATTATTATTGCAATTTTCCGAAATAAATTAACAGTGGATATAGATAAGATAAATATTTTCAAGTGGTAAAAAACGAATGATTAATTTTATTTATTTAACAATTCTTTTACCTCTAATCGGGTTTTTGATTAACGGTTTGTTCGGTTCAAAAATTAAGAATGAAAAAGTTATTGGAATTATTGGCAGCGCCGCTGTTGGATTAGCATTTCTTGTTTCACTTGGCGCTTTTTTTCAAACTCTCGGCCTGCCTGTTGAACAGAGGAGCAATACTGTAGAACTTTTTACATGGCTGAATGTAGCCGGACTGAACATTAAGTTTGGCTATCTCGTTGATCAGCTTTCTCTTGTGATGTCGTTGATTGTTACTGGCGTTGGATTTTTAATCCATGTTTATTCAATCGGATATATGCACGGTGATAAAGGATACTGGAGATTTTTCTCGTACCTCAATCTGTTCATTTTCACAATGATGAACTTAGTGCTTGGAGATAATTTTTTAGTCTTGTTTTTAGGATGGGAAGGTGTAGGTCTTTGTTCTTATTTACTTATCGGGTTCTGGTATGATAAAAGATTTGAAAAAGGAACAGTTGCCCAGGCTGCAAAAAAAGCGTTTATTGTAAATCGAATCGGTGACTTTGGTTTTTTGCTGGGGATGTTTTTGATTTATTCTACATTCGATAGCCTTAATTTCAGCGAAGTTTTTTCCAAAGTGCAGCACTTTCCTGTTTCTGAAACTACTTTCAGCTTGATTGCAATTTTCTTGTTTATCGGGGCAACCGGCAAGTCTGCACAAATACCGCTTTATGTCTGGCTGCCCGATGCAATGGCAGGTCCAACTCCGGTCTCGGCTTTGATTCATGCAGCTACAATGGTTACAGCCGGTGTTTATATGGTTTCACGGGCGTCAATTATTTTTGCTTCTGCTCCAGCGGTAATGACAATAGTTGCAATTATTGGGCTTTTAACTGCGTTATTTGCTGCTACAATGGGACTTGTTCAAAACGATATTAAAAAAGTTCTGGCTTACTCAACTATCAGCCAGCTTGGATATATGTTTCTTGCAGCAGGTGTCGGAGCTTTTTCAGCTTCAATTTTTCATGTTATGACGCATGCATTCTTTAAAGCACTTTTATTCCTTGGTGCTGGTTCGGTTATTCATGCAATGCATGAGCAGCAGGACATTCAAAATTACGGCGGTCTGAAAAAATATATGCCTGTTACTTATTTAACATTTTTAACCGCTGCACTTGCAATTTCCGGCTTCCCGGGATTTTCCGGCTTTTTCAGCAAAGATGAAATTTTGTGGTACGCCTTCAGCAACGGGAATTTTATATTCTGGTTTATTGGCGTCTTTACAGCTTTATTAACTGCCTTCTATATGTTTCGTCTTGTTTCGCTAACTTTCTACGGTGAAGAAAGATTCAAGCATACTCAGCAGCATGCTTCCGAAGGAAGGGGGGAGTTTGAAAATGTGCCACACCCTCACGAATCTCCAAAAGTTATGACTGTTCCTTTAATTATACTCGGCATTCTTTCTGTGATCGGGGGCTTCATCGGTATACCTGCTTTATTTTCAGGTGAAGGCGGAAACAACTTTGAATCTTGGCTTGAACCGATCTTTAAACCCGCCGAAGAGAAGCTGGCATACACCGGTATGTACACACATGCACAAGAAATTTTATTAATGACAATTTCAGTTGCAGTTGCATTGGCTGGAATTTACGCAGCTTATTATATCTATACTAAAAAACCTGACATTGCCGGTACAATGGCAAAGAAATTCAAAGGAATTTACACCCTTTTATTTAACAAGTATTATGTGGATGAGTTTTACGAAGCAGCAGTTGTCCAGCCCATTCAAAAAGGAGCCGAAAAAATTCTCTGGAAGTTTACAGATACATTTATAATAGACGGAATTGTTAACGGTGCGGCTAAATTAATAGATAAAATTTCCGGTACTATAAGAAAAATGCAGACCGGAGTTGCTCAATTTTATGCTGTGATAATGATGGTCGGAATAGCTGCCGTTTTATTATGGTTAATTCTTGGTATATAAAATTATGGAACAAAATCATTTATTGACATATTTGCTTCTAACGCCAATTGCGGGCAGCTTGCTGATTCTTTTTCTTAAAGAAGAAAATCCCAAACTAATACGGTGGCTCGGTTTCTTGATTTCGATTGCGGCTTTCATTATTTCACTTTTTGTTTATTTTGGTTTTGATGCTTCGGCAGCCGATTTTCAGTTTCAGGATAAAATACTCTGGATCAAAAGTCTAAATGTCAGCTACTTTGTCGGTGTAGACGGCATATCGCTCCTTTTGATTTTACTTACCACTTTTCTTACTCCTTTGACTTTGCTTTCAAGCTGGAAGGCTATTGAAAAAAAAGTGAAAATGTTCACCTTTATGATGTTGTTCTTGGAAACTGGAATGATCGGCGTGTTTATGTCTCTTGATATGTTCCTGTTTTATATTTTTTGGGAAGCAATGCTCATTCCGATGTATTTTATCATTGGAATTTGGGGTGGTGAACAGAGAATTTATGCGTCCGTGAAATTTTTTATTTACACCATGTTTGGAAGTTTGTTGATGCTTGTTGCAATAATCTGGCTTGCTGTTTATGCTTCCGGTCCTCTTGGCTCGTTTACGACAAACTTACTTGACTTATACAAAGTAGGTCCTTCCGTCCCGCGTGAAATTCAAAGCTGGATGTTTTTTGCGTTTCTGCTGAGCTTTGCTATAAAGGTCCCTATATTTCCTCTGCATACATGGCTGCCGGATGCACACGTTCAAGCTCCGACAGCAGGTTCTGTAATATTAGCGGGAGTTTTGTTGAAGATGGGTACGTACGGAATTTTACGATTTTGTCTGCCGCTTTTTCCGCAATCTGCTGTTTATTACGCACCCTTTATCTCTATGCTCGCAATTGTTGGTATTATCTACGGCGCTTTGGTTGCGATGGTTCAACCCGATATGAAAAAGCTTGTGGCATACTCTTCGGTTGCACATCTTGGATTTGTTGTGCTTGGAATTTTTGCAATGACGGAAGAAGCAGTACAGGGTGCCGTAATTCAAATGATAAATCATGGTTTATCTACAGGCGCTTTATTCCTTTTAGTTGGTGTCATTTACGAAAGAACCCATTCAAGAGAAATTGCATATTACGGCGGAATAGCAAAATTAATTCCTGTTTATTGTGCTGTTCTTATGATTACTTCTCTTTCGTCTATTGGCCTGCCCGGTTTGAACGGGTTTATAGGTGAATTTTTAATCTTACTCGGTTCCTTCAAATCCTCTGTGCTTAATAGCTGGTGGTTTACAGTTTTTGCAGCTTCGGGAGTAATATTTGCCGCTGTTTATTTATTATGGATGTATCAGCGTGTTGTGTTTGGTACTGTAAAAAATCCGGAACTGCAAAATAAATTGACAGATATGACTGCAAGAGAGCTTATAGTTATTGTTCCGATTTTGATTTTTATTGTTTGGATCGGCATTTACCCCAGTACATTTCTCGATATGACTAGATTATCTACCGAAAAAATTTTAAGGAGTGTTGGCTCGTTTACATTGAGTTTAGTAAAATAATTTCTGATGAATTTATTAGACAAAGTAAAACATATTGCCATTTTTGTAATTGTAAGTTGTGAATTTGTCTTTGCTTCTAATGGTATTGCTGCGGAGCCGGAAAGTACACTGCCGGAAACTTTTATGGTGCTTCCGTTTATTGTTCTTTTATTAATGATTGCCACAGGTCCGTTATTCTACCACCACTTCTGGGAAAAGCATTATCCTAAAGTTGCAGTTTTTTTAGGCTCAATAACAGTTGTGTATTATTTAATATTTCTTAACGACACTCATAGTCTGCTGCATACTTTGACCGAGTATCTTTCATTTATTGCACTGCTTTCCTCACTGTTTGTTGCTTCAGGTGGTATATTGATTAAAGTCGATAGAAAATCAACTCCACTTTTGAATGTTATCATGTTATTCATAGGTGCTGTTGCAGCTAATTTAATCGGTACAACCGGTGCATCGATTCTTTTGATTCGTCCTTTTATAAAAGTTAATAAAGACAGAATCAAAGCGTATCATGTAATATTCTTTATTTTTATTGTAAGCAATATCGGCGGAGCACTAACTCCAATCGGTGATCCGCCGTTGTTTCTTGGTTTTTTACGGGGCATAGAATTTTTCTGGTTTATTCAGCATATGTGGTATATCTGGCTACCGACAGTTCTTTTAGTTTTATTAATTTTTTATTTGATTGATATGAGGAACCAATCCCCGGACGACAAAAGCACTGAGTATTCCGGTAAAATTGAATTTAAGGGGATTAAAAACGTTCTTTATTTATTGATAATACTTATCTCGGTTTTTGTTGACCCGGGAATCTTTAGCTGGGTGCCGAGTCTTTTGCCTTTGCCGGTTGGCCTGCGTGAAATTATAATGTTCTCAACAGTTTACTTATCATATAAAAATGCAGATCAGAAAATTTTGAGAGCAAATGAGTTTGACTTTGAACCGATTAAAGAGGTTGCTTATTTATTTATAGGAATTTTTGCTACTATGATTCCTGCGCTTCAGCTAATTGCGCACGAATCAAAAGTCTTAGGCGATAAATTAAATCCCGGAACATTTTACTGGGCAACTGGAACACTTTCTGCATTTTTAGATAATGCACCGACTTATCTGAACTTCCTTAGCGCGGAGCTCGGTAAGTATGGTTTTGATGTTAATATAAAAAGTCAAGTTCTTCAGTTTCAGCAGTTGTACCCCGTTTATCTGCAGTCAATCTCTGTTGCTGCGGTTTTCTTTGGAGCTATGACATACATAGGCAACGGACCGAATTTTATGGTTAAATCTATTTGTGAACGTGCAGGAATTACAATGCCGAGTTTCTTCGGTTATTTAGTGAAATATTCAATTCCCATTCTGCTGCCTGTTTTTGCAATAATATGGTATCTCTTTTATTAGAGAGATGATTTATGAGAAAATTGAACGATGTATTAAAAAATAAAATTGACGGACTTTATTACGGAAATAGAGTCTTACTTCCGTTTGCCGCAGAAATTTTGAAAGCAGTCATCGAAGATGAAATCATTATGGATTTCAGCGAAAAGAAAGAAGGTGCGGGTTATTCTGTCCGCGAAAATTTTACTGAGATTTATTTCCATGATTATAAAGATTTGAAAGAAGCCGTATCAAAGTACGAAACAATTAAATTGGTTGTTGTAGAAATAGGAGATGATTTGTTTGATTTTAAAAATCACAGAAGACTTGCATTGCACTTAAGAGAGAATCACAAATTAACAATTGAAGAAACAGACGATAACATTTTATTTATAGAATAATTATGTACCAAAATTCAACCGAAATATTTCAAATGATGCCGTTTATAATTATTGGAGCAGGGATTCTTCTTTCCATAGCTGTTGAAATGAGCATCAAAAAAAGCGAATTAATTCTGCCGTGGTTTTCAATTTTAATCTTTGCTGTTAGTGCAGTAATTTCTATTGCCGGTATTCAACAGGAAAGTGTTTTATTCGGCGGAATGATAGCAGCCGGCGGAAAAGCAGCTATCTTTAATTTCATTTTTAATGTCGGGGCTGCATTGGTTGTTCTTAATTCTGTTGATTACATTAAAAAGTATGGCACATATTACGGCGAATATTATATACTCGTTCAGTCATCGGTGCTGGGAATGATGATGATGTCTGGCGCAAAAGATATTATAATGATTTTTATGGGATTGGAATTGATGTCGATTTGTTTTTATGTACTTGCAGGAATAAACCGCAAGAAATTCTCGGCAAATGAAGCATCTATGAAATATTTCCTGCTCGGTGCTTTTGCTACTGGATTTGTTATCTACGGAATTGCATTGATTTATGGTACTTCGGCAACCACAAAAATCGATGATATTATCTCAGGCTTTAACAGATTAATTACAAATCCGTTGTTTGTCGCCGGCTTTATTTTCTTATTAATAGGATTTAGCTTCAAAATTGCGGCTTTTCCGTTTCACATGTGGGTGCCTGATGTTTATCAAGGTTCTGCTACCACTGTTACGGGTTTAATGTCGACAACCGGTAAAACTGCAGCGTTTAGTGTTTTTATAATTATTCTCGCTGCAATATTTAGTACTCATTCAATTAATAAATTCACGCCTTATTTTGCTGCCATTGCCTCACTTTCCATGTTATACGGAAGCATTGTGGCAATTTCTCAGGACAATGTAAAAAGAATGCTTGCTTATTCATCGATTGCTCATGCCGGTTATATGGCAATTGGGCTTGCAGCAGGCAATATATCCAGTGAATCTGGAATTATATTTTATTTAGCTGCTTATACATTTATGAATATTGGTGCGTTTGGAATCGTTTCAATAATTGAAGGCGAGAACGATACACAATTGGGGATAAGTTCTTATGCCGGACTTGGGAACAGAAACCCTGTGCTTGCAGCATTTATGGCTTTATTTATGTTTGCACTTGCAGGCATACCGCCGTTGGCGGGTTTCTTCGGGAAGTATTATGTTTTTATCGGTGCCATTGAAGGCGGGTTGACGTGGCTTGCAGTTATTGGCGTTATCTCAAGTGTTATTAGTGTCTATTTTTATTTAAGAGTAGTTGTTTATATGTATTTTAGAGAACCTCAGGAAGAAATAAAAATATACAGCGATAATTTGAGCTTATCGGCTGTGGTTGTCAGCGGACTCCTAGTTATAATTTTTGGTTTGTTTCCCGACACTTTATTGAATCTAATCACATCTGCACTTATCCGCTAATAAAATTTAAAATAGACTTTTTCTTTTATATCTTGCCGTATAACAGAAAATCTATTAGGTGAAAAATGATACCTTTGTACTCAGCCAGCCAGATAAGAGAAGCAGACAATTTTGCTGTAAATTCTCTTGCAATGCCCAGCATTATTCTTATGGAAAATGCTGCGAGAAGTATTTATGAAAATGTGATGCTGAATCTAGGAAACGATATTGAACCTAAAACGATTGGAATAATTTGCGGCAAGGGCAATAATGGGGGAGACGGCTTTGCTGCCGCCCGTCATTTCTTAAATAACGGCTTTAGGGTAATTGTTGTTTCTTTAGGGACTGAAGAAGAGTTAAAGGGTGATGCCTTAACCAATTTTAGAATCTTAACAAATTCGCTTGCCTCTCATAAAGATTCTAAAATTATTTTCTATCAGAGTGTAAAAGACCTTTCCGACTTAAACGAATGCAGTCTGATTTTGGATGCAATGCTTGGTACAGGCTCAAGGGGAGAATTGACCGAACCTTATAAATCAATCGTTGATAAAATTAATGAACTAGATTGCTACAAAGTAGCAGTTGATCTTCCTACTGGTCTTGATTTGGAATACGGCTGGGGTGAAACTATTTTTAATGCCGATCTTACAATTACTTTGGCAGAATTAAAAACCGGTCTTTTTTATTCGAAAGGGTATAAGTATTCCGGCGAAGTAATAAAAGGAAGCATTGGTATAGGTGAAAAATATTTTGAGGAACTGGATGTTACCGATTATCTGATTGAGCCGGAAGATGCATATTTTGGACTGCCGCAAAAGAAATTAGACGATTATAAATATTCGGCTGGTAAAGTTTTGGTAATTGCTGGCTCGGGCTTGCTGCCAGGAGCTTCTTTTTTTACAGCGAATTCTGTGTTAAAAGCCGGTGCCGGTGCGTGTTTGCTTGCATTTCCTGCTTCAATTAAAACCCTCGCACAGGAAAAATTGGAAAGTGCAATTGTCTTCCCTTATGAAGACGATTCAAAAGAATACTTATGCTTGAAAGGTTACGAACCGCTAAAAGAAAAAATTCAATGGTCTGATGTTGTTGCTATTGGCCCTGGATTAGGAAGAACAGAAGAGACTGTTGAGACAGTTTTACAAATTTTAGCAGATTTTAAGAGTAAAACATTTGTGATTGATGCTGATGCGGTTTTTGCACTCGGCAATAATAAGTATAAAGAAATGATGATCAAAGGGAACATACTTACTCCTCATCATAAAGAATTTGCCGATATGCTTGGTATAGATTTGGAAAAATTAAATAAGGAGCAGCTTACCATCGGTAAATCTTTCGCTGCTGAATACGGCTGTTATTTAGTATTAAAAGGTGCACCAACAATTATTTTTACACCCGAAGGAGAAGCATTGATAAATACTTCGGGCAACCCTGGCATGGCAAAGTTTGGAACCGGCGATGTACTTACTGGTACAATAGCTAGTTTTTTGGCTCAATCTGATAATAAGGAAGATGCTTTAATATCGGCCGTTTATTTACATAGTCTTGCTGCAGATTTGTTATTAGAACAAAAGACTGAACTGGGTATTACATCAATAGATATAATGGAAAATATTCCAAATGCAATTAAGTTTATTAGGGATTCGTTTGTACAGAAGACTTAGAGAGAAAAAAGTTTCTTTAATATATCTTCCGCTTGTATTTTACTGGACTGCTTTGTTTATAGGGACAAGCCTGCCGGTAAATCTTTTGCCGAAAATATTTATTTGGGAAGACAAGGCGGAACACTTCGCGGCATATTTTTTATTGTCTATGCTCTTTAATTTAATGCTGAACTTTCAATCAAAAGTAGAAAAGTTGTCTCAACATTCTTCATTTTATACGATCGGCATTATGTCATTCTATGCATTAGTTGATGAATTACACCAG
This sequence comes from Melioribacter roseus, assembly GCA_020722085.1. Lineage (GTDB taxonomy): Bacteria > Bacteroidota > Ignavibacteria > Ignavibacteriales > Melioribacteraceae > Pyranulibacter. Next base: position 21,710 of record DYLN01000010.1, on the reverse strand, counting down.
CTTTTTGTACCCGGCAGATATTGTGATATACTCGATTGGACCTCGGACTTTTTAGGCATATCTCTCGGTGTTCTTTTAGTTTATCGGTTCATTAAAAATTTTAAGACAGCAAAAGAAGAAGCTCTCTAATTAACTGGAACTTGAGTTTCGTAGATTTGTAAAAAAGGTAAAAACTACATTGACAAAACAAAAATCATTTTTTATGTTAATGCCCGTATGAAAGTGATTTTTAGGAGGTAAAAAGTGGCTTTAAGTAAAAACCCAAAATTTGATCTTAAGTTGAAGTACAAAAGAATTTTTGAGATAAGTTTAATTATATCTTTAGCATTCTTGATTGTAGCATTTAAATTTTTCCCAAAATTCCAAAAGAGTGAGGCTAAATTAGTTGCACCGCAAGAACTGGTAAATGTTGAGGATATTGTGCACACTAAACAGGAAAGTGCACCGCCTCCACCCCCAAAACCGCCTATACCAATAGAAGCACCATCCGATGATGTATTAGAGGATATAGAAATTGGAACTACAGAACTTGATGTTAATCAGCAGGTAGCTGCACCTCCGCCACCACCCAAAGAAGAAAAGACAGAAGAAGAACCTGTATTTTTTGTCGCTGTAGAAGAACTGCCTGAACCGATCGGCGGAATCGAAGCTATTCAGCAGAGGATTATTTATCCGGAGATTGCAAAAAGAGCCGGCGTTCAAGGCAGAGTATTTGTAAAAGCTTTCGTAGATGAAAACGGAAACGTAGTTAAAGCAGAAGTTGTTAAAGGAATTGGCGCCGGCTGCGATGAAGCTGCTGTAGATGCTGTTATGAAAACAAAGTTTAAACCGGGTAAGCAAAGAGGCAAGGCGGTCAAGGTGCAGGTTTCAATACCTATTGTGTTTAAGCTTCAATAAAAAAAAAGCGCCTTTAGGCGCTTTTTTAGTCTTTATAGGCTTTCATTTCTTAGAAGAAGTTTCTAACAAAGTGCTTAAAATTATCTATTTTACTGTTCGGAATTATAAAATGTTAAAAACTTCTTAGCAGGTACGAAAGCTTTGAAAGATATAAAGAAACATGGTGGTAAGCTGTTTGGCGTTCTTTTATTTGCCTTTGTAAATTTGATTGCCCTTGTTGGTATTAAATATTATTTGAATGACCTGACACTCGGCGATTTTAAACTGGACTTTTTGGGAAACATATTTAATTGTATAACGTTTTTTTTAGTTGGACTTGGTCTTTTTTCATATCAGATTCGCTACAAAAAAATAGACAACAAATTATTATTGATTCTATTTATTTTACTTGCTGCAGCTTTGATACCTCTGATTTTTATTTTTCTCATCACAAAAAACTTTTTTGTTTTGAAAAATACATCGTTTCTAAACTTTCCAATTAAAAAAGTACTTACAGCCGTTTTATTTGTTGTACATCAGCTTTTGCTTTTCTTTGTGCTTTTTTTGTTATGGATTGCCTTTCTGGATAGCGGGAAAATTTCTTATTTAAGACCTTTGATTGCAATACCAGTAACAATAAGCTTACTAATGGTTTTTGCTTACGGTTATACATTATTAGATAAAAGAAAGAACACTATAAAAAAGGAGTATGATTTTGGTATCGTTTTTGGCGCTGCGGTATGGAGCAAAGATAAACCAAGTCCTATCTTTGAAGGCAGAATTTTGAGAGCTAAAGAACTGCTTGATAACAGAACGATAAAAAAAATATTTTTAACCGGAGGAAATGCCCCTGGCGAATTAAGTGAATCTGAAACTGCTTTTTTATATTTAAAGAAAAAAGGTGTAGATACTACAAAAATATTTTTTGAGAAAGATACAAGAACTACCCTTGAACAAATAAAGTATTTGAAGTTAGATTTAATACCACGATTCAAAACCAGATCTATATTGCTGATATCGGATAAATTCCATCTGAGCAGAGTATTGGATATTTGTAATTTTTTTAACATAAAATCAGATGCTGTTGCTTCCGAACACCAGTTGACTGAAAAAAGTGCAATAAATTATAGGGTAAAAGAAAGTGTAGCACTTTTATTTTTTTGGTTCTTTGCAATTTAGAATTTGAATTGGATATAGATATTTTTTGCAAAAAGATTAAATTAAATAGGCAGAAATTTACTGGGAAATAGAAACACCCGGCTCAAAAAATGAAAAAATTTTATAGAAGAATATTGCGCGAAAAAGCATTGCAAATATTATATGCCTACGAATTAAATGGCGACGGACTAAACGAATTAATTGAAGGCGTAACAAGTGACGTCGAATCAAAAGCAGACAGAGAATTTACTGCAAGACTTGTGAATAATGTAATTGCAAATAAATCTTTACTTGATGATAAAATAAAAGAGCGTGTTACGAATTGGGAAATGGAAAGAATAGCGCTGATTGATAGAATATTGCTGCGAATTGGGATGAGTGAGTTACTTTTTGCCCCCGATATTCCCCCGAAGGTTTCTATCAACGAAGTAATAGAAATTGCAAAAGATTATTCGACGTCGAACAGCAGTAAATTTATTAACGGAATTCTGGATGCCATTTTAACTGACCTAAAGAAAACCGGTAAACTAAATAAATCCGGCAGAGGACTTATTGAAGAATCTCTTCCAAGTAAATCAGATAAAAAAACCAAATAATAAATTCATCATTTTTATTTGGTCGCTTTTCGATTTTGCCAACACCTCATATTCAATTGTAGTTGTTACTTTTTTGTATGCGGTTTATTTCAAACAGGTTGTAGCCTCGGATAAACCGATCGGTGACTTTTACTGGAGTATCGGCACGAGCGTATCTATGATTATTACGGCTGTTATATCCCCGATACTTGGTGCAATAGCAGATTACTCAACAGGTAAAAAAAGATTTCTTTTGTTTTTTACTTTGCTTTGTATTACCGCCACCTCCTTGCTGTACTTTATAGGGCAAGGTGATATATTTTTTGGTTTGCTCCTTTTTATTTTTGCGAATGTTGGGTTTGAAGCAGGACTTGTATTTTACGACGCTTTTCTGCCTGAAATTACCCAGCCGAAAAATTATGGGAGGGTAAGCGGGTATGGATTTGCTATGGGGTATTTAGGTTCGCTGGTAACTCTGGCAGTTTTATACCCGTTTATTCAAAATAAGTTGATCAAAGAAACATTTCCCGTTTCCGCACTCTTCTTTTTAATCTTTGCTGTGCCCATTTTTGTTTTTCTCCACGATAAAAGAAAAAAAAAGGAAGAAAATATTTCATATTTCAAAATCGGATTTACAAGAGTTTCTTCTACAATCCGGAATCTAAAGTATTATAAAAACTTGGGAATATTTCTTCTCTCTTTTTTCTTTTATATAGAAGGCGTCAATACGGTAATTTTCTTTTCAGGTAATTATGCAAGTACAACATTGAAGTTTTCCGTGGAAGAATTAATTTTTTTCTTTTTGATTGTTCAATCGACTGCTATATTGGGCTCTACGGTATTTGGAATACTTTCCGATTCCATAGGTCAAAAAAAATCGCTTGTGATATCAATTTTGATCTGGATATTCACAATACTTCTTGCTTTTCTAGGCAGTGATTATAATTTGCCTCTTATGAAATATATTGCCGGAATAACTAATACTGACGGAGAAACATTAGGTAAGTTTGTTTTTTATATAATTGGTTTGTTGGCAGGTAGTGTCATGGGTGCAACACAGGCTACAAGCAGAAGCCTCATGTCTAAATTAACACCCGAAGAAAAGAAAACAGAATTTTTTGGTTTTTATTCATTCTTTGGAAAAAGCTCGGCAGTGCTTGGACCTTTAATTTTTGGATATGCAAGCTACGTCAGCGGCAGCCAAAGAATTGCAATTCTTACTATATGTTTGTTTTTTGTAGCAGGTCTCGGAGTTTTATCTTTTGTAAAGGATCCTGATAAAAAGAAATCACTTGCAAAATTATCTTAATTTTCTGAATCCTTTGTTATAGGCGAATCTAATTAGGAAATAAATCCCTGCAGCAGATACTGCCAGCCAGAGAACAGCCCAATAAACAGCAGGAATAGATGTTAAATCTGCAAGTAGTTGCGCATCGGTTGTTTGGTTTGTTGATGAAAAAAGGTCTTCTTTAATGTCGAATAAAACATAAACGCAGCTTATCAAGCCTAAAATTTTTATTAAATAAGAATAGAAATTTTTCATTGGTAACTTTGGCATAATCATTAATAAAGCCGAGTAAAAAAAAGCAATAAAAATTCCTAAAAGTCCATCGATGAAATTTGCCGCGAATAAAAGCAGAGTGACGGCAATAAAAATATTTATCCAGTACATTTTTTTAGTTTCGTACCCGGAATAAAATAAGACAGCACCAAAGACAAAACTTCCTAGATAACCTGCAGAGGCAATTATAAAATTGTTTCCCCCGCTTGTTGAGCAAACGCCTCCAAGCTGCTCACTAATTTTTAAGGAAATTACTGAACCGCCGCTTAATATTGCAGCGATAGCGTGGCTGATTTCGTGAAGTAAAACAACAAATAATTTAATTGGAAGAATAATAATCGTATCCCATAAAAATAAAGAGAGTAAAATGGAACCGATAATAATCAGTAATTCAATATATTTTCTTTGCTGCTTTTTCAAGTACAGAGAAGAAAGAATGAAAAAATTTTGAAGAAAGATAAATAAAAAAATCTTGAATTAGATAAACCTGTTAGATAATTTTGAGGTGTGCGGGCGTAACTCAGTTGGTAGAGTATCGGCTTCCCAAGCCGGTTGTCGCGGGTTCGAGCCCCGTCGCCCGCTCCAATATTTTTGTTATTTGTTGAATAAGTGAGTTAAAAACTCTATACTTGTAACCGCTTTTTGGAATTTTAATCGCACTGGGGGCTTAGCTCAGTTGGTTCAGAGCATCTGCCTTACAAGCAGAGGGTCGTAGGTTCGAATCCTTCAGCCCCCACAAAAAAA